>JAFZEY010000100.1 GCA_017560455.1 Alistipes sp.
ACCTACGATCTGCGATGTAGGTGTTACGAGCGGTGGAAGACCTGCCGACAAACGAACCTCAGGAATCAACTCCATAGCCTTAGGCAAGATATCCTCTGCCTTCAATGCCTGCAACTGAGCAACCATATTCGAGTACATACCGCCAGGGATCTCAGCCTCCTGAACGAGCTTGTTAGGAGCAGGGAAACCGAAGTATGCCTCGATCTTCTGTGCGGCATCGAGCAATGTCTCGAAGTCCTCCTTCTCGGCAGCAGCAACTGCACGATTGAGCTGTGCCTCAACCTCAGCAGGAGTTGCATCTACGAGTGGGTTGAATGGTTTTGGAGCAGGCTTATCCTTACCGAATACCGAAACATTCAACTCAGTGCGAATATTCTTCAACTGCTCGTTGATTTTAGCAACAGCCTCCATATTTACACCCAAGTCGATGCCGAGCTTCTGGCAGAAGAGGTATACCAACTCCAATGCAGGAGCACCGGTACCACCACCAAACCACCAGCAGTTTGTATCAACAACATCCACGCCTGCTGCGATAGCTGCATATACAGATGCAAGACCGTAGCCAGGAGTACAGTGTGTGTGGAAATCAACAGGGATACCTGTTGCAGCCTTCAACTTCTTAACGAGTGCGCTAACGCGGTGTGGCGGAATAAGTCCCGACATATCCTTGATAGTGATCATATCGGCTCCGAGCTCTGCCAATACCTTAGCCTTCGATACAAAGTAGTCGTCAGTAAATACAGGAGCAGGGTTCTTCTTGCCACGCAACTTATCCCACAACGACAACTTTGGATATTTAGGATCTACGGTGTAGCAAACTGCGCAGTCTGCGATACCGCCATACTTCTTTACATACTTAATTGTAGACTTTACATTCTCAACATCGTTCAAGCAGTCGAAGATACGCATAATGCCCAAACCGCTCTCGATAGAGTTGCGACAGAAACCCTCGATAATCTCGTCTGTGTAAGGTGCATAACCGAAGAGGTTACGACCACGCGAAAGCGCTGTAAGCTTCGAAACCTCGCCGATTTCCTTCTTGATGCTCTCAAGACGATACCAAGGGTTCTCACCAAGATAACGCATTACCGAATCAGGCACTGCACCACCCCATACCTCCATAGCATAGAAGTGCGCATCCTTGTAATAAGGTAAGCAACGCTCTACCTGAGCCTGTGTCATACGAGTTGCGAACGAAGACTGCTGTCCGTCACGCAAAGTCAAATCTCTGATTTTAAGAGTCTTAGCCATAATTGTTTTTATTTATGAAATTAAACTTATTGCATTTTCATATTTTATTCTAACAAAGTTAATAAATTTTTTATCAAAAAACAACAATAGATAGACAAAAAATCAAATAATCCTGAATTATATATTTTAGGTTTGTTACATATAAAGGATGTCATTGCGAGGCTTGGATGAAACCGTGGCAATCTTCATCATATCTTCTGATAAAGTAAAAGCGGTAGGCTCCCATAGTCGCTGCGCACCTTCGGAATGACGAGATATTTACAAACCTAAAATATATAACTACGAAATAATTTAATCGGTGGTCAAAATTTATTATTATTGAAAAAAATTAAAAAAAGTGCAGAAAGATTTTGCAGAAAAAGAAATTTAGCTTATCTTTGCACTCGCTTAAACGCAATGGCGGGATAGCTCAGCTGGTTAGAGCGCATGATTCATAATCATGAGGTCGAGAGTTCAAGTCTCTCTCCCGCTACAAAAGGAGTGGTTTTGCCACTCCTTTTTTTGTAGCGGAGAGAGACATATATGTTACCTATCCCCCAAACCCCCTTTCTGTAAAGGGGGCTTATTTTATAATCTGCCGCCAAGAGTGAGAAGTGATTTTTGTCACTCCTATTTTTTTGTAGCGGGGAGAGACATACATGTTACCCACCCCCTAAATCCCCTTGACTGCGTCTTCTTCCTTGCGGCTCGGCAAAGTGTGTAACCCCACTCTGCTCTCGCTCCGCAGCGTCAGTCCCTGTGAGGGGGACTTATATTATCCACTGTGCAAACTTGATTAGTAACCTATAATCCACTATGAAGTGGTTAGAAATTTCGATGCGATAGTCTACAAGGCGTACAAGAAAGCCACCGCGCAGCATACTTGCGTATGTGAGCAGGTGGCTTATCGTAGTGCAACGCGGTCGTTGCCCCTTAAAAACAATTTTTACAACTCGTCGGAGTATACAGCCCCCGGCAACTCGTGCTGATTATAACGCGAAGCCATCGACATTCCATAGGCTCCGGCGGTCTTGAGCGTGAGCAAATCGCCACGCTTGGTGATAGGGAGTGATACATTCTCATCGAAAACATCGGTAGACTCGCAAGCGGTACCTACGATGGTATATTTAGCACGCTGCTCGCTCTCGGAGGTGATATTCTCGATATTGTGGTACGAGCCATAGAGCGCAGGGCGAATAAGCTCGGTCATACTTGCATCGACAATCACAAGACGGCGACCTGTTGCGGTTGTCTTATTGAAGAGCACCTTGGTAATAAGCTCGCCACACTCGGCAACAATCGAACGACCGAACTCGAAATGCACCTCGCGGTCACCCACCTGCAAGTGCTGCTTGATAATCGCAAACACCGATGCAAAGTTTGGAATTGGCTCATTCTCAGGCATATCGTAATTAACGCCAAGACCTCCACCAACATCCACAAAGTTCAAATCGAAGCCGAGGTCAGTCAAGTTCTTAACGATAACATTCACCTTGTTACACATATTCTCGAAGACATGCAACTCGCGAATCTGCGAGCCGATATGGATATGCATACCAACGACATTGATATTTTTCAACGCCTTGATATCCTCCACGCGATCCAAAATCTCCTCATACGAAATACCGAACTTTGAATCGGCCTGTCCTGTATCGATACAGTGGTTGGTCTTAGGGTCAATATCCGGGTTCACACGCAAAGCAACGCGCACAACCTTGCCCATCTCACCTGCGATATCGTTCACCACATACAACTCCTCGATAGACTCGCAGTTGATAGCGAAGATTCCCTGCTCGATAGCGTACTTAATCTCCTTATCCTTCTTACCTACACCTGCATATACGATGGTCTTAGGATCGAAGCCCGCCTCGATAGCGCACTTCACCTCGTTACCGCTCGCGCAATCTATTCCCAAGCCATGCTCGCGAATAATCTGCAAGAGGCGAGCATCGTAGTTAGCCTTAATTGCATAGTGCACCTTATAGTCGTAACGACGAGCCACCGACATCAAACTGTCGAGTGTCTGGTGCAAGAGGTCTACATCATAGAGATAGAATGGGGTTTCGTATGTTGCCAATTTTGCGGCAACTTGTCTGCTTAACATAGTTTCTTTACCTATTTATATATATTACTTGAAGGTAACGAGCGAGTGTCCCTCCATCTCTGTCGGCTGCGGTACACCCATAAGCGACAATACGGTAGGAGCAACATCGGCCAAAATACCATTCTCCACCTTCGCTACTCGATCCGACACGACAACAATCGGTACCGGATTGAGCGAGTGCGCCGTATTTGGAGTGCCGTCCTCGTTGATTGCATTGTCGGCATTACCGTGATCGGCAATAATAACAACCTCGTAGCCGTTAGCCTTTGCCGAAGTCACAACCTTCTCTACGCACTTATCAACCGCCTTCACGGCCTTCTCGATAGCCTCGTAGATACCTGTGTGACCAACCATATCGCCATTTGCAAAGTTCAAACAGATGAAGTCGTACTTCTGCTCATCGAGTGCGCCAACCAACTTGTCGGCAACCTCATAAGCACTCATCTCAGGCTGCAAGTCGTAGGTAGCAACCTTTGGCGAAGCAACCAAGATACGATCCTCGTTCTCGAACTTCTCCTCACGACCGCCATTGAGGAAGAATGTCACATGGGCATACTTCTCGGTCTCGGCAATACGCAACTGCTTCAAGCCGAGCGAAGATACATACTCTCCAAGGGTATTCTGTACATTCTCCTTATCGAAAAGGATGTGCAATCCCTCGAACGATGCGTCGTATGGAGTCATACAGCAGTAGTAAAGCGGCATTGTGTGCATACCCTCCTCAGGCATATCCTGCTGAGTCAAAGCTACGGTAATCTCACGAGCGCGGTCGTTACGATAGTTGAAGAAGATAACCATATCGTTTGGCTTGATAGTGCCAACTGCATTACCATCGCCGTCAACCGCCACGATAGGCTTGATAAACTCATCTGTCACGCCCTCGGCATACGACTTCTCAACTGCACCAACCATATCGGTAGCCTTCTCGCCTACGCCATTAACCAAGCAGTCGTAAGCAACCTTCACGCGCTCCCAACGCTTATCGCGGTCCATAGCATAGTAGCGACCGATAATCGAGGCAATCTTACCTGTAGAGTGCGTCATATGCTTCTCCAACGCCTCAACAAAGCCCTTTCCGCTCTTTGGATCGGTATCACGACCATCCATAAAGCAGTGAACAAAGGTGTTCTCGATGCCATAGTGCTTCGAGATGTCGCACAACTTGAACAAGTGGTCGATCGAAGAGTGAACACCTCCATCAGACAACAATCCCATAAAGTGAACATTTGCACCGTTCTTCTTTGCATACTCGAATGCAGCAACGACCTCCTTATTCATCATTATCGAATCGGTCTTGCAGGCACGATTAATCTTTACGAGGTCCTGATAAA
The DNA here is from genome assembly GCA_017560455.1 of Alistipes sp. GTDB lineage: Bacteria > Bacteroidota > Bacteroidia > Bacteroidales > Rikenellaceae > Alistipes. The sequence continues at coordinate 4,666 of JAFZEY010000100.1, forward strand.
CCACACGACCAGCACCTATATTGAGGTGTCCTACCTCCGAATTACCCATCTGTCCGTCAGGCAAACCTACATTCTCGCCATCGGTACGCAACTCTGCATGCGGATTTGCAGCAGTCAATGCATTTACGAACTCGGGATTTGTCGAATAGATAGCGTCAGCCTTGGTATGGTTACCAATACCCCAGCCATCCAAAATCATCAATAAAACTTTTGCCACCATAATTATCATTATCTCCTTTTTTATTTATTTCAAACTCTCCATAACTATCGACTTAGCCTTCTCAATAGCCTCAGCCAAACCATCTGGGTTCTTACCACCTGCGGTAGCGAAGAACTTCTGACCGCCGCCACCACCCTGGATAGCCTTTGCAGCCTCGCGAACAACAGCACCTGCATCTACGCCCTTTGCTACAACATCGTCGCCGAGCATAATGGTAAGTGTCGCCTTGTCTGCCACTGCCGAGCCGATAACCATAACGAGGTTCGACTTGCGAGCGCGCAAATTGTAAGCCAAATTCTTAACGAAGTCTGCCGAGTGGTTCATCTGGCGAGCAACTACAAAGTAGCCATTATCCTCCGAAGTGTTCTCAATAATCTTCTCGGTAATAGCGTTGAGCTGCTCCTTCTGCATAGCCTCAACCTCCTTCGACAAAGCCTCGTTGCTATCAACCAAACGCTTGATAGCAGGAACGAGCTGCGAGTTGCCGAGCATCTCGCCAAGCGAAAAGATAAGATCCTGCGCTGCATAGACCACAGCCTCAGCCTTATCGCCCGTAACAGCCTCGATACGGCGAACACCAGCCGAGATAGCCGACTCCGAAACAATCTTGAACATACCGATATTTCCGGTTGCCGAGGTGTGGGTACCACCACACAACTCTACCGACTCGCCAAAGCGTACCATACGCACCTTATCGCCATACTTCTCGCCGAAGAGCATCATTGCACCTGCTGCCTGTGCCTCCTCCTGGGTAGCCTCACGGTTCTCGTCGAGTGGCGAGTTGAGACGAATCTTTGCATTTACCTCACGCTCTACAGCACGAATCTCCTCGTCGGTCATCTTCTGGAAGTGCGAGAAGTCGAAACGAAGTGAGTCAGGCGATACCATCGAGCCCTTCTGCTCCACATGCGAGCCCAATACCTTACGCAATGCAGCGTGGAGAAGGTGGGTTGCGGTGTGGTTATTTGCCGAGCACTGACGCTTTGTAGGATTTACCACTGCGTGAAACTCTGCCTCCAAGTTCTCCGGCAACTGATTTGCGATATGGATAATAAGACCATTCTCCTTCTCGGTAGCTACGATCTCGATCTTCTCGTTTGCCGACTCGATATAGCCGATATCACCTACCTGACCACCCGAGTTACCATAGAACGGAGTCTTGTCGAATACCATCTGGTACGAAACCTTGTTCTTGGTCTGTACCTTACGAACACGAGCAATGCGAACATCTGCCTCAAGAGTGTCGTAACCTACAAACTCCTCGTTCTTTGCATCTGCGATAATCTCCTTCCAGTCGTCGATATCCTGGGCTGCAGCATTACGCGAACGCTCCTTCTGAGCCTGCAACTCCTTCTCAAACTCCTCCAAATCAACCTCAACACCCTGCTCCTTTGCGATAAGCTCGGTCAAGTCGATTGGGAATCCGTATGTATCGTAGAGCAAGAATGCATTCTTACCCGAAATCTTACCGTTGCACTCCTTGATAACGCCCTCCAAGAGGTTGATACCTGTTGCCAAGGTGCGGAGGAACGATGCCTCCTCCTCCTCTATAACGCGCTCAACAAGCGACTGCTGCGCCTTCAACTCTGGATACTGCTCGCCCATCTGTGCAACCAAGGTTGGCACCAAGCGGCAGATAAACGGCTCGTTGAAGCCAAGGTAGGTATATCCGTAACGAACGGCACGGCGCAAGATACGACGGATAACATATCCAGCCTTTACATTCGATGGCAACTGACCATCTGCAATAGAGAATGCGATAGCGCGGAGGTGGTCTGCAATAACACGCATTGCTACATCGGTAGCCTCCTCCTTGCCATATACCTTGCCCGACATATCGGCCAAAACCTTGATGGTTGGCTGGAATACATCGGTATCGTAATTCGACTTCACGCCCTGCATAATCATACAAAGACGCTCAAAGCCCATACCTGTATCGACATGCTTCGCAGGCAACGACTCCAACGATCCATTAGCCTTGCGATTGAACTGCATAAACACAAGGTTCCAGATCTCGATAACCTGAGGGTGGCCCATATTCACCATCTCGCGACCCGGCTTTACTGCAATCTCAGCCTCATCACGAAGGTCGAAGTGAATCTCGCTACAAGGACCGCAAGGACCTGTCTCACCCATCTCCCAGAAGTTATCATGCTTGTTACCACGAATGATGTGATCCTCCGGAAGGCGCTCCTTCCAGATATCGTAAGCCTCCTGATCGAATGGCACACCATCCTCCTCCGAACCCTCGAATACGGTTGCATACATACGCTCCTTTGGCAACTTGTAGACCTCGGTCAAGAGCTCCCAAGCCCAAGCGATAGCCTCAGCCTTGAAGTAGTCACCAAAAGACCAGTTACCGAGCATCTCGAACATGGTGTGGTGATAGGTATCGTGACCTACCTCCTCCAAGTCGTTATGCTTACCCGATACACGAAGACACTTCTGCGAGTCGGCAGCGCGTGGGGACTTACGCTCGGCATTACCAAGGAAGATATCCTTAAACTGGTTCATACCTGCATTTGTAAACATCAAAGTAGGGTCATTTTTCACGACCATAGGTGCCGAAGGCACAATCAAATGTTGTTTCTCTGCAAAGAAATCGAGAAACGCCTGGCGTATTTGTTTGGAATTCATCATATATAATAATTTTAACTCTAACTCTTTATAATATTGATTTATAAGTATTTGCGCACATATACGCATACACGCGCGCTAAATCGGTTGCAAAAGTACAAAATTATAGTTAATTTTGCACCTATATACGAAAGTTTTTCGCATTGAAAGAGAATATTCGCAACATAAACGGAGCTTCAAGCACCTCCAAACGAAAAAACCGATACGACATTCTAAGACAGGTGTTGATCGGCTTTATCGTCATTTCTCTTCTCAATATGGCGATATCGTATCTCTTCTACACCCCAAAGATGCACCACATAGCCAACAAAAATCGCGAGTTGGTGCTCAAATACGAAATTCTGCAAAGCCGCATCGCCTCGATACAGAGCAAGGTAAACGAGATACGCCACCGCGACCACTATGTCTATCGCCCGCTTTTTTCGAGCGACACACTCGCCCTGCAAGGCGTATATACCCCATACCCCGACTCGAAATACTCGATGCTCGCGGGTAACGAGTACTCCGAACTGATGATTTCGACCTGGCATGCACTCGATGCTGCCACTCGACAAGCATACGCCGCATCGCGCTCGTTAGACGAGTTGCAGATATTGGCAAAAGACAAGGAAAAGATGTCGCTTGCCATACCCGCAATTTGGCCTATCGACCGCACCCGCTTAAAGGCGTTCTACGCCTTCGGAGTGCGAAAGAAGCACCCTATTCTCAAGATTAGAACAATGCACAAAGGCGTGGATATGTCCACCGACTATGGCGTACCCGTATATGCTACGGGCGATGGCGTCATCGAGAAGGTCGATCAGGGCAAACGCCGCCGAGGTTATGGCCGCCAAATAGTTATAAATCACAAATTTGGCTACAAGACACGATATGCCCACCTACAGAAGATGTTTGTAAAAGAGGGCGATAAGGTTCAGCGCGGACAACTTATCGGCGAGGTTGGATCTACGGGAGGTTCTACGGGACCGCACCTCCACTATGAGGTACTGCATCTCGGCCGAAATGTTAACCCCGTAAACTACTTCAACCGCAATATGACAAGCGACGAGTATCGTCAGCTGATGGAGAATATGAAGTACAACTCCGACCTCGAGACTCTCGATGGCACAACACACGAAAATTAACAACTATGGCACAAGCAGAGAGAGCAACCCGAAGAAGAGGTAAATACCGCCGTACCTTGCAGATACTGACTTGGTTCGGTGCTGCTGTGCTGTACTACACCGTATTCTCACTCCTATTCGACACCCCTACGGAGTATGAATTGCGCCACTCGACCGACCGCCTGAAAAAGGAGTACGAAACACTACTCAAAGAGTATGATTCGTTGGCTATGGTGGTCGATAATATAGTGGAGCGAGATCGCAACATCTTCGCCATAATGTTCGACTCGGAGCCGTACGATTTCGATTCGGAGTACAACAATCAGCGCGTCGGATTGCACGAGTTGCTCCTCACAAAGAGCAACAGCGAGATGTCCGAAACTCTCGAATCATCGATCAATAAATTGGAGTCGAAACTCTCCTCTCTCGAAAAGAGTTACAATACCCTCGACGAGGAGTTGCAAATCGTTGGTACCAAGCGCAATAGCATACCATCAATTCAACCTATCACAAACCACGAATTGACACTTCTCACAGCCGCGTACGGAACCCTTATGCACCCATTCTACCGCACTTTGCAAGAGCACCAGGGCGTCGATTATGCAATCCCTGAAGGCACCCGAATTTTCGCTACGGCAGATGGTGTAATCAAGGAGATTAAAGGCAAGAATTCGACATCGGGCATAACTGTTGTTATTGACCATCGCAACGGCTACACAACCTCCTATTCGCACCTTCAAAGCGTAAAGGTAAAGAGGGGGCAGAAGGTGCAGCGTGGCGACATCATTGCCCTATCGGGCAACTCGGGTCTTTCACTCGCTCCGCACCTCCACTACGAAGTGCGCTACAACGGCACTCGCCGAGACCCGATACACTACTTCTTTATGGAGTTGACACCCGATGAGTATCAGCGCATTATGCGCATCGCACAGTCGGGAATGCAGTCGTTCGATTAAACAGATTTGCGATGGAGCTTAAACTCATAATTCTCGACTTTGACGGCACACTTGCCTCCACCGAGGAGGCCAATCTCGGCGCCTACATACTCGCCTTACGCGAAGAGGGAATAGAGCTCGATATCGAGGAGTACAAGCGCAACTATTTCGGCATGAGATGTCCCGAATTTCTCCGCGCGGCAGGCCTTAAAAACGAGGAGCAAATCGATCGTGTTCGCCGTCGAAAAATAGAGTTATACCCCACCCTTTTCGACTCAATAAAACTAAACGAGCCGCTCTGGAATTTCGCCCAAAATTTCCGAGCTATGGGTGGTAAAGTTTGGATTGTTTCGACCGCTCAACGCGAAAATATAGAGAATGTGATGCGCTATCTCGGTATCGAAGGAATGGTTGACGGAATGCTCACTTCGAACGATGTCATCGCCCCCAAGCCATCGCCATCGGCATTTCTTCAAGCGATGGATATTGAAGGAGTTACACCTGCCGAAACCCTCATCTTCGAGGACTCGCCCGTAGGACTACAAGCGGCTGAAGCCAGCGGTGCTTCTTATATTAAAGTAGTATTATAAACCAATCTCTCGAATATGAAAGCCACCCTTTGGTGGCTTTTCTTTTTTCATCATAAAAAAGTTTGAAAAATATTTGGAGAATAGATTTTTTTGCACTTACTTTGTGATATCAAAATGATACTATTTTAAAACAAAACAAGAGAGACAAAACAATTTTATAAACCTTAAAAAAAATTAGCGTTATGGAACAGAATCAGAACAAAGTCTATTCGGGTTGGAAGGGCAACGGTTTCGTTGCATTATTCCTTGTGTTGGTATCGTTCTTTGGAGGTATTATACTTGCAGGATACGGAGGTAGCGAATTTTCAGATCCTTATGATGTGGTGGCAATCGTAGCCGGCTCGTTGCTTGCAGTTGTCGGCTTCTTCTCGTTCTTTGGTTTTGTAATGCTCGAGCCAAACGAGGCGCGCGTATTGCTCTTCTTCGGTAACTATCGCGGTAACCTTATTGAGTCCGGCTTCTGGTGGGTAAATCCTTTCATGTCGAAGAAGCAGATTTCGCTTCGTTCGCGCAACCTCAACGCCGAGCCTATCAAGGTAAATGACAAACAGGGTAACCCTATCATGATTGGTTTGGTACTCGTTTGGAAGATTCGCG
>JAFZEY010000101.1 GCA_017560455.1 Alistipes sp.
CGCTCAACGCCACGCTTCATACCATAAGTGAAGATGCTCACGATACCCAAAACATCAGCACCAGCCTCACGCAAAGCATCTACAACCTCGATACAAGAGCCTCCTGTCGAGATCAAGTCCTCGACAACAACAACCTTCTGTCCTGCCTCCAACTTACCCTCGATACGGTTTGTACGGCCGTGATCCTTCGCACCGCTACGAACATAACCCATTGGAAGGTCCAAGATTGTAGCCACGATAGCTGCGTGGGCGATACCTGCAGTCGATGTGCCCATCAACACCTCGCACTCAGGGAAGTGCTTCTTCACCAACTCAGCCAAGCCTGCCTCTACCTGCTCGCGAACGCGTGGTGCAGTGAGGATAAGGCGGTTGTCACAATATATCGGGCTCTTGATACCGCTTGCCCAAGTAAATGGCTGCTCAGGGCGCAAAAATACTGCGTTAATAGAGAGCAACTCCTTTGCAATTTTCTTCTCCATAGTTTTATCTTGTTTTATTTGTTTCACAATCAATTACTCGCCCAAGAACTCCTTGCAGCAACGCTCATAAGCAGCTACAGGATCCTCAGCTGCAGTGATAGGACGACCTACAACGATGTAGTCCGAACCAATCTCGCGCGCCTGTGCCGGAGTCATAATACGCACCTGGTCATCCTTCGAGCCATCAGCAAAGCGAACACCCGGAGTGATTGTAAAGAACTCCTTACCGCAGTGCTCCTTCACGAGCGAAGCCTCGAGTGGCGAGCAAACTACGCCATCCAAGCCTGCCTCCTTTGCATTCTCGGCATACTTTGCGATGCAGTCGTTAATCGAAGCGTTGATGAGCAACTCCTTCTGCATACGCTCCTCGCTTGTCGAGGTGAGCTGAGTTACGGCAATCAACAACGGACGAGTACCATCCTCGCGAGTCAAACCCTCCAATGCACCACGCATCATATCTACTGTTCCTGCTGCGTGAACATTGCACATATCTACATCGAGGCGTGAAAGCACGCTCATAGCCTTACGCACAGTGTTTGGAATATCGTGCAATTTGAGGTCGAGGAAAATTTGGTGACCGCGAGCCTTAATCTCGCGTACAATAGCCGGGCCCTCGGCATAGAACAACTCCATACCAATCTTAACGAACGGCTTGCGGCCTGTAAACTTATCCAAGAACGAAAGTGTCTGCTCCTTGCTGCTAAAATCGCACGCAATAATTACATCTTTTGCCATAACTTATTCTATTACTCCTATTATATCTGTCAATTTCTCTATTCCGAGTCGCTCCATCACAAATGGTAACTCCTCGATAATCTCTTTGCAAGCGTAAGGGTTACGCAAATTCTCGGCACCCACCTGCACTGCCGTAGCACCCGCCATCATCATCTCGATGACATCCTCAGCCGAAGAAACACCGCCACAGCCAATCACAGGAATCTTCACTGCGTGAGCCACCTGATAAACCATTCGCACTGCGATTGGGAAGATAGCTGCACCCGAGAAGCCACCCATCTTATTGGCAATTACGGGCTTTCTGCGAGCGATATCGATGCGCATACCGAGCATAGTATTGATAAGCGTAATACCGTCAGCACCAGCCTCTTCGCAAGCCTTTGCGATAGCCACGATATCGGTTACATTTGGCGAGAGTTTTATAAATACGGGCTTTGTAGTAACTGCCTTCACCGCCTTTGTAACAGCCGCAGCCGACTCGGGCGATGTACCGAAGGCCATACCTCCGTTATGCACATTTGGGCACGAAATATTAACCTCAAGAATCGCCACCTGCTCCTCCTTATCCAACTTCTGGCAACACTCCACATACTCCTCGATCGAGAAGCCGCTAATGTTCGCCACAATCGGCTTACGGAAAATCTTGCGCAACGCAGGTAACTCATTTGCAATAACTGCATCAACACCGGGGTTCTGCAAACCTACCGAGTTAATCAAGCCCGATGGACACTCTGCAATACGCGGTGTCGGATTACCGAAACGAGCATCGCGAGTCGTTCCCTTAAACGATATAGAACCGAGAATGTTAATATCGTAAATCTCGGACATCTCCTTACCAAAGCCGAATGTTCCGCTGGCAGGAATTACGGGGTTATCGAGTACAACTCCGCACAACTCAACCGAAAGATCTCTTACCATATAACCTCCTCCTTCTTAAATACAGGACCCTCCTTGCATACGCGCTTTGCACCCTTTGTTGTCTGAATCGAACAACCCATACAGATACCGAAACCACAGCCCATACGCTCTTCGAGCGATACCTCGCCATCAATTTCAAGGTTCTGACACAATGCCTTAAGCATCGGCAATGGTCCGCACGAATAGAAATAATCAGTCTCTACGCCGCTCTCGGCTATTGCATTGGTTACGAAGCCCTTAACGCCTACAGAGCCATCGGCTGTAGCGATAATTACATTTGCTCCAAGCTCCTCGAACTTCTCGGCATAGAAGATCTCTGCCTCGGTATTAAAACCAAGTACTACGGTAACCTCCTTACCGCGAGCAATCAAGTCGCGAGTCAGACGATATAATGGCGGAACACCTACTCCACCACCTACGAGCAACGGCTTCTTGCACTCATGGTCTATATTGAAACCATTTCCAAGTCCTGTCAATACATCGAGTTGCGTACCCTCGGCCATCTGCGACATCAAATCGGTGCCCTTGCCTACTACTTTATATACAAGCGTAAGCTCGCCCTCCTCATAGTTGCAGACCGAGATAGGTCGGCGAAGGTATAATCCATCGAGAGCAATCTCGACAAATTGTCCTGCGCGAGTAACGCCCGACACATCACCTGCGAGATGCATCTCGTAGATGAGAGGTGTCAGCGCCTCATTTTTAGTTACGGTTAATACTACGCGTTGCATTCTACCCTACTATTTCGTATTATACTCGGCATCGATAGTCGAAACTCCGAGAGTAATCTCCTCCAACACATCGAGCAATGCGCTTACTGTCTCGAGAGCAGTGATAATCGACACATTGTTCTCAACCGCTGCGTTACGAATCTCGTAACCGTCAAGACGAGTGTTATGCTGATTTACATCGATAGTATTGATTACATAGCTTACATGACCCTTCGACAACGACTTAACGATATCGTTGCTGCCATCGCTAATCTTACCCAACAAGCGAGTACGCAAGCCGTGCTCACGCAAGAACTTAGCAGTTCCGGTTGTTGCCTCGAGATTGAATCCGAGATTGTAGAAGCGGCGGATAAGTGGCAATGCTGCCTCCTTGTCCTTATCGGCGATGGTCAAGAGTACGGTACCGTAATTTACTACGGTCATACCCGATGCCTGCAACGACTTATACAAAGCGCGTGTAAGCGATTTATCATATCCGATAGCCTCACCCGTAGACTTCATCTCAGGCGAGAGGTACGAATCCACACCCTTAATCTTAGCGAACGAGAATGCAGGGGTCTTAACGAAGTGGCGTTTAGGCTCTGCTCCATAAACCTCTGTGATACCCTGCGATGGCAACGACTCGCCGAGCATTACGCGAGTTGCAATCTTCGCCATAGGAACATTTGTAGACTTCGAGAGGAATGGCACGGTACGCGAAGAACGAGGGTTCACCTCAATCACATAGACCTTATCCTCCGAATCTACGATAAACTGAATATTGTAAAGACCAACGATACCGATAGCGCGACCAAGGCGAATGGTGTAGTCGATCATCTGTTGCTTAACAGCCGGACTCAACGAGAATGACGGATAGACACTGATAGAGTCGCCCGAGTGAACTCCGGTGTGCTCCACATGTTCCATAATACCAGGGATGAATACATTACCCTCAGCATCACAGATAGCATCAACCTCAGCCTCCTTACCCATAATATACTTATCAACCAATACCGGCGAATCCTCGGTTACCTCTACCGCGTTGTGCAAGTAGTGACGCAAAGCCTGCTCGTTACCTACAATCTGCATTGCACGGCCACCCAACACGAAGCTTGGGCGCACCAATACAGGGTAGCCAATCTCAGTAGCTGCTGCAACACCATCCTCGATATCGGTCACAGCCTTAGCCTTTGGCTGCGGAATACCAACCTCGCGCATGATAGCTTCGAAGAGCTTTCTATCCTCAGCCTTGTCGATAGCATCGATGTCGGTACCTACCACCATGACACCCCACATTGACAATGGCATTGCAATGTTGATTGCGGTCTGACCACCGAGAGTTACGATAACACCGTCCGGCTTCTCCATACGGATGATATTCATCACATTCTCCACTGTGAGTGGCTCGAAGTACAACTTATCCGAGATGGTAAAGTCAGTCGATACGGTCTCAGGGTTGTTATTGATGATGATAGCCTCGTAACCCGCCTCGCGGATAGTCCAAATTGCGTGTACTGTTGTGTAGTCGAACTCGACACCCTGACCGATACGGATAGGACCCGAACCGAGTACCACAATCTTCTTGCGGTCGCTAACTACCGACTCATTCTCCTGCTCGTATGTCGAGTAGAAGTAAGGCACATATCCCGAATACTCACCTGCGCAAGTATCGATAGTCTTATATACAGGCTTAATATCCAACTCCTGACGCAACTCGAACACCTCCGACTCGGTCATACCCCACAACTGGCCGATAAACTTATCGCCAAAGCCGATGCGCTTAGCCTCGCTGAGTACCTCACGATCGCCCTTGTTAGCCTTCACCACGCGCTCGTAGTTTACGATATTATCCATCTTCTTCAAGAAGAACATATCGATCTTTGTACGGTCGTAGATAAGCGAACGATCTACACCACGGCGCAACAACTCAGCGATACCGTAGATGCGGTCATCGGTAGCGCGAGTGATGTATTGCAAAATATCGGCAGTCGACATATCATCGAACTTCTTGTGGTAGATGTGGCAAACGCCAGTCTCGAGCGAGCGTACAGCCTTCAACAAGCTCTCCTCGATGGTACGACCGATACTCATAACCTCGCCCGTAGCCTTCATCTGTGTACCGAGCTCGTTCGATGCCTCGCTAAACTTGTCGAATGGGAAGCGAGCCACCTTTGTTACGATGTAGTCGAGTGCAGGCTCCGAGCAAGCAGGGCCATTCGAGAGCATAATCTCGTCGAGAGTCATACCTACGGCAACCTTTGCAGTTACGCGAGCGATAGGGAAACCACTCGCCTTCGATGCGAAAGCCGAAGAGCGCGAAACGCGTGGGTTAACCTCGATAATATAGTAGTTGAACGAGAGTGGATCCAATGCAAACTGCACATTACAACCTCCCTCAATCTTCAATGCACGAATAATTTTCAATGCGCTGGTACGGAGCATCTGAGCCTCCTTGTCGGTCAATGTCTGGCACGGAGCAACAACGATAGAGTCGCCGGTATGTACGCCTACAGGATCGATATTCTCCATGTTACAGATTGTAATCGCTGTATCATTCTTGTCGCGCATCACCTCGTACTCAATCTCCTTGTAGCCCTTGATACTCTTCTCAACCAATACCTGGTGTACTGGCGAGAGAGCCAAAGCGTTACGCATCAACTCGCGCAACTCTGCCTCGTTATCAACGAAACCACCACCCGTACCACCGAGTGTAAATGCAGGACGGAGTACCAACGGATAGCCAATCTCCTTGGCAACCTCTACAGCCTCCTCGATCGAGTTTACAACCTCCGAAGGCAACACAGGCTCGCCAAGGTCGATACAGAGCTGCTTGAACAACTCTCTATCCTCGGCCTGCTCAATACTCTCGAACGATGTACCCAAGATCTCGACACCACACTCCTCCAAGATACCCTTCTTGGCGAGCTGAACAGCGAGGTTCAAACCTGTCTGACCGCCCAAGCCAGGAACGATGGCATCAGGACGCTCGTAACGGATAATCTTTGCGACATACTCCAACTTCAAAGGCTCCATATATACCTTATCGGCGATGAATGTGTCGGTCATAATTGTTGCAGGGTTCGAGTTTACGAGGATAACCTCATAACCCTCCTCTTTCAATGCAAGACAAGCCTGTGTACCTGCATAGTCGAACTCAGCTGCCTGACCAATAACGATTGGGCCAGAGCCGATAACCATAACCTTCTTAATATCTGTTCTCTTTGGCATCTTTCTACTCCTCCATCAATTTAATAAACTTATCGAAAAGATATGCGCTATCCTGCGCTCCCGGAGCCGACTCCGGATTGTACTGTACCGAGAAGGTCTTATCTTCTACGCACTCGATACCCTCTACCGTATCGTTGATTACGCTGCGGTGTGTCACCACAAGCGGAGTCTTCTCCAACGACTTCTCATCAACGAAGTAGAGCGAACCCTGCGCTGTAATCTCAATCTTACCACTCGCCAAGTTGCGTACAGGGTGACCACCTCCACGATGAACGCCGTCAATCTTGCTAACCTCGGCACCATAAGCCAACGCTACGAGCTGGTGACCGAGTCCGACACCGAAGATTGGCAACTTGCCACGCAACGACTTGATTAACTCGGTAACAACCGGTACATCGGCAGGTGCACCAGGACCATTCGACACGAGTACACCATGAGGATTGAAAGCCATAATCTCCTCGGCAGGAGTATTGAATGGCACAATTACAACATTACAACCGCGCTTGTTGAGCATATCCACCAATGTCAATTTAGCTCCGCAGTCGACCATAACCACATCGAAGCGGTGATTTGGAGTGCGCGAGTACCAACGCTTCTTGCAGCTTACGCGCTCCACGGCGTTGTGATCCTCTGGTGTTTCAGCGATAAGCTTCAACGCCTCCTCCTTCGGCATATCTGCCGAAACGATTGCTGCGCGAATGCTCTTCGAGTCGCGGATAATGCGAGTGAGCATACGGGTATCGATACCGCTGATTCCTGGTATCGAGTACTCCTCCATTAACTCCGAGATGGTCTTTGTGAAGCGGAAGTTGCTCGGAGTCTCGCACTCCTCGCGTACCACTAAACCACCAATGGTGAGGTTGCGAGCCTCGAAATCCTCGTCAGTAATACCATAGTTACCAATTGTCGGATAGGTCATCACTACGACCTGATTTGTAGATGCAGGATTTGAAAGAATCTCCTGATAGCCGGCCATTGATGTATTGAATACGATGTCGCATACAGTCTGCTTGTCTGCACCGAAACCGCAACCCAAGAACTCTTGACCGCTCTCCAAAACTAATTTTTTGTCGGGTTGTTTCATTGTTCCTTATATATTTTGTTATTTATTTTCACTCCAAACCTTCTCGCCACCGAAGAGGGTCAGCATACAGCGACCATATACCTCCTCGCCCTCGAAAGGTGTCGCCTTACCCATCGACAAGAACTCCGCCGAATCAACCTTATAAGGCTCTGTAACATTAAATACTGCGATATCGGCTCTCTCGCCCACCTGCATAGCTCCACCCAGGCGGAATATGCGGCGAGGATTCTCCGACATCAGCGCAATCAGCTTCTCGATAGTAACCACACCCTTGCGCACTAAGTGTGTATAACATATTGCAAACGAGGTCTCGATACCTACGATACCCATCATCGACGCCTTCAATCCGCGCGACTTCTCCTCGGCGGTGTGTGGTGCGTGGTCGGTAGCAATAACCTCGATGGTTCCATCCTTGATACCCTCGATAAGGGCTGCTCTATCCTCCTTTGCACGGAGTGGCGGATTCATCTTAAAGCGTGCATCCTCCTGCATATTCTCATCACATAAGACGAGGTAGTGCGGAGCTGTTTCGCACGATATGTGGCTGCACTTTGCCTTTGCCTCGCGGATAATCGCAACACTCTCCTTTGTCGAGATGTGGCACACATGGTAGCGGCAACCCTCCTCTTCGGCCAACTTTACATCGCGCTTGATAGGTCCCCACTCACTCTCCGAGCAGATACCCTTGTGTCCGTGAGCACGAGCATACTCTCCATCGTGGATATATCCCGCGTGGAGCAGCGAATCATCCTCGCAGTGTGCCGAAATAATACCATCAACCGCCGCAATGCGCTTCATTGCTGCACGCATCAAAGGCTCGGTTTGAATACCGTTACCATCATCAGAATAGCCAACCGACAACGGGTGCAATGCCTCAATATCGGCCAACTCGCGACCTGCACGATTTGAAGATATTGTAGCAAAAGGCAGCACCTCGATTACTGCCTGCTCATCAATCATCTGCTGCTGAATGGCAATTGTATCGGGAGCATCGGGCGCAGGCTGAAGGTTAGGCATCGAGCAAACTGTTGTCACGCCACCGTGAGCACAAGCTCGTGTTCCTGTCGCAATTGTCTCCTTTGCCGAGTAGCCAGGCTCGCGCAAGTGTACATGTACATCCGCCAAGCCATAGGTGACAATACATCCCTCTGCATCAAACACTTCCGTATCATCATTTGCAACGAGTGACTCCCCTATTGCTGCGATTTTACCATCAGCAACAAGCACATCAACCCTACGACTGACGCCATCGGAAACCACCGTTCCATTCTTGATTAACAACTCTTTTCTGCTCATTACCAACCTATATTTTACAAAACAGGCGACCAAACAGGCCGCCCGATAACAGTTAATTTGTCAAAACAGTGATAGAATAGAGAGTTGCGCAAACTGACAATAACGGCTGCGAGGCGACTTGTGCGCCCGCGTTGCCCTGTGTCGGGCACTGCATTATGTCAAGTAAAGCCATTCGCTTCATTACCCTATCCTTTATTTTGCGCAAAGGTACTGCTTTTTTGTCAATTTACAAAGTAAATTCGATGAAATTTAACAACTATCTCGGTAAAATATTCACTCCGAGCTTCGCATAGGCTCTTTCGGCCTTTGCTAACGCATCTTCAACAGATACTCCCGTAGCCAAAATTACACCGAAACGACGATGTCCCACAACCTCAGGTTTACCAAAGAGACGAATCTGTACGCCCTCCTCTTCGAGCACCTTCTCCAAATTCTCGAACTCGATCTTATCGGTATCGCCCTCGACAACGATAGCCTTCGATGCACTCGGTGCGATAAATCGAATTGCAGGGATTGGCAAGCCGAGAACTGCGCGAGCGTGAAGTGCAAACTCCGAGAGATCCTGCGATGCCATAGTTACCATTCCCGTATCATGCGGACGAGGTGAAACTTCGCTAAAAATAACCTCATCGCCCTTGATAAACATCTCGACACCGAAGATTCCGTAACCACCTAAGGCATTGGTAATTGTATGCGCCACCTCTTGTGCTTTCTTATATGCAGTTTCGCTCATTGGCTGTGGCTGCCACGACTCGCGATAGTCACCATCGACCTGGTGGTGTCCGATAGGCTCAAGAAGCGTAGTGCCGCCGATATGGCGCACGGTCAAGAGAGTGATTTCGTAGTCAAAATCCACGAAACTCTCAACAATAACACGACCTGCACCGGCACGACCACCCTCTTGTGCAATCTGCCAAGCCTTATCGATATCCTCCGCCTTCTTAATGGTCGACTGACCGTGTCCCGAAGAGCTCATAATCGGCTTTACAACGCAAGGAATTCCAATCTCCGCAACAGCCTTCTCGAACTCCTCACGAGTATCAGCAAAGCGATACGCAGCGGTCTTAAGACCACACTCCTCCGCAGCCAAGCGGCGAATACCCTCGCGGTTCATAGTGAGCCACACGGCATTTGCCGTCGGTGCTACACGGTAGCCCTCCTTCTCGAGCTCCACAAGCACAGGTGTAGCGATAGCCTCCACCTCAGGGATAATAATATCGGGCTTCTCGGCAACGATAATCTCGCGCAAACGCTCGCCATCAAGCATCGAAAGCACATAGCTGCGATGTGCCACCTGCATTGCAGGAGCATTCTCGTAGCGGTCAAGCGCGATAACCTCGACACCTAATCGCTGTAACTCGAGTGCGACCTCCTTGCCCAACTCTCCCGAGCCACACAAAATAGCCTTCTTGGCAACCTTTGTAAGTGGAGTTCCTATCTTCATATCTTTTATAGATGTAAATTATCGAATAATTGTCTCTGCACGATCCGGACCTACCGAGATAATCTTTACAGGCACACCTGTCTCAGCCTCGATAAACTCCACATACTGCTTGAATTCAGCAGGGAAATCCTCATAGTTGCGAACACTACAGATATCGCAGTTCCAACCCTTAATCTCTTTGTAGATAGGTACGATATCGTCTGTGCACTCATATGGGAAGTAGTCGAGCTGCTTACCGTTAATCTCGTAACCAACACAAACCTTGATTGTTGGGAACTCGTTCAAGACGTCGCTCTTCATCATAATCAACTCGGTAACACCGTTCATCATAACGGTATATTTCAATGCTACCAAGTCCAACCAACCACAACGGCGTGGACGACCCGTTGTAGCACCAAACTCATTACCAATCTGGCGCAAAGTCTCGCCTGTAGTGTCGAACAACTCTGTTGGGAATGGTCCACTACCTACGCGAGTACAGTATGCCTTGAAGATACCATATACATTACCGATACGGGTTGGAGCAACACCCAATCCGCTACAAACACCCGAACAGAGAGTGTTCGAAGATGTTACATATGGATATGTTCCGAAGTCAATATCGAGCAACGAACCCTGTGCACCCTCGGCCAAGATAGGAGTATCGTTTTTGAGAGCCTCATTTACGAGCTGCTCGCTATCCACAAACTTGAAGCGGCGCAACACCTCGATACCCTTGAACCACTCCTTCTCATAAGCAGTGATATCGTACTGATAAGCGTACTGACGAAGCATCTCTTCGTGCTTAGACTTCAAGCGATTGTAACGCTCTTCGAAGTCAGGCATCAAAATATCGCCTACACGCAAGCCATTACGACCGGTCTTATCCATATAAGTCGGACCGATACCCTTCAAAGTCGAGCCGATCTTAGTCTTACCCTTTGCAGCCTCACTCGCAGCATCGAGCATACGGTGGGTTGGCAAGATAAGGTGTGCACGCTTCGAGATAACCATACGCTCGGTTACATCGACATTCATCTTCTCGATTTCGGCAATCTCCTCTGCAAGAATCACAGGATCGAGAACTACGCCGTTACCAATAATGTTAATTGCACCATCGCGGAAGATACCCGAAGGAACGGTGTGCAAAACGAAACTTTTGCCCTCAAATTTCAACGAGTGTCCAGCGTTAGGACCACCCTGAAAACGAGCAATTGCCTGATAATTAGGAGTCAATACATCGACAACCTTACCTTTACCCTCGTCACCCCACTAGAGTCCGAGAACTACATCTACTTTTTTCATTCTATATTGAGTGTTTTGTGTATTCACATTTTCGGCAGTAAAGATACAACTTTCTATTTAAATAGAATATGCAAAAACAATTGCACTTATTAACATTTTTTCAACCTAACAAAATCATATGGGCTTTTAGCCATTAGAGCCATTAGCTTATTTTTTGCACTTTTCAAAATAAGTTACTACCTTTGTGAAGCAGTCGCAAGATTGCGGACATTTGATTGCGAAAGTGTTTCGCTATCCTTTGATAGGAAATCTGGAAAATTTCACAAACAGAAGGATATACATAACGCTGTTGCACTTGTGTAAGTTATATCCTTTCCGATATATCTGCCGAGTGTGGTGTGATGTTTATTTTCTGTTTGGGCATTCCAGAGCCTCCTATCAAAATAAGGGTTCAACTCCACACTTTCTTTATTTTATAAACTGCCTTATTCGGGGTTGGAGGGTATATTTTACGCCTATGAAGGAACAAAAAATCCAAACTTATCTCGCACCCGTTGTCGAGATACTGTCTGTCGTTGCCGAGCGTGGCTTCTTTGGGTCAATGTTAGAAAACCCACACCTAAATTCAGAACAAGAATGGTAAACTCAATTAAATTTAATCAAAGCATGAAAAAATTCTACATTTTCGCACTTGTGGCAACGATGTTTGCTGCTTGTGCAACCGATGGCGTGAACGAGCCATCGGCAATAGTCGAGGACCTTGCACCCGAAACATTGACCGTTTCGTTCGAGGGCGAGGAGTCGCGAATTCAGCTCCAAGAGGGCAAAACCGTATGGAACGAGGGCGACCTCGTGTCGGTATTCTATCGCTCGAATGCCAACCAAAAGTGGCAGTTCCAAGGCGCTACGGGTGACCGCACCGGCAATTTGAAGCGTGTAGATATGGGTACAGCAACCGAAACAATAAATCGTGTTGTTGTAGTCTATCCTTATGCCGAGAACTACTACATCAACCCCGAAACCTACAATGTCGAAGCTTCGTTGCCGACAACACAAACCTATATTGCTGATAGTTATGGCGTTGGAGGCAATATTATGGTGTCGAATGGCGAGTACAATCAGGTGGTTTTGAAGAGCGTTTACGGTTGGTTGAAGCTGGAACTTACGGGCAATGGCGAGTCGATAAAGTCAATAATCCTCAAAGGTAATAATGGCGAGCAAGTTGCCGGACAACTCTATATCAATTCGGCAGATGCAACCGCAGTCCTCGCATCGGAGATGGGTGGTGCAGAGGATAATGGCTCGGCAGGCGGAAACCTTGTATTTGAGGACACCATTTTGACCGAGGTTACCTTAAATTGTGGCGATGGTGTAGCTCTCAGCGCAGAGCCAACAGCATTCTACATTGCTCTGCCACCGCAGACTTTTGAGAAGGGTATTTCGCTCGAAATTACTGCTACAGACGACTCGAAGATGACCAAATCGACTGACAAAGAGGTCGTAATCGAGCGCAATCATATTCTGCCGATGAAGGCATTTGAATTTGATGGAGTTCGAGAGCAACCAAACAACGAGATTTGGTACACCTCGGTCGATGGAGCGATTGTAACACCAAGAAAAACAGATGTTTTTGGTGCAACCATTGTATCAAATACCTATAACAATGGCAAGGGTATTATTACTTTTAACGACGATGTAACCACGATTGGAGATTATGCATTCCGCAGTTGCAGTAGCCTGACAAGTGTAATAATCGGCAATAGCGTAACTTCTATTGGAGATTGGGCTTTCGATGGATGTGCCTCGCTAGTCAGTGCTACAATCGGCAATAGCGTAACTTCCATTGGCAGTTCCGCATTCAGAGATTGCACTCTACTAACAAGTGTTACAATTGACAATGAGATTACTTCTGTAGATATCTTTGCATTTTTAAATTGCATCTCTTTGAAAGCTTTTTATGGCAAACCTGCTTCGGAAGATAATCGTTGTTTAGTAATTGATGGCGTATTAAACTCATTTGCATCGGCAGGGCTAACCGAATATACAATCCCTGATAGCATTACTTCGATTGGAGGCTCTGCATTCAGAGAATGCTCCTATATAAAAAGAGTTGCAATCGGCAATAGCGTAACTTCAATTAGAAGTTATGCATTCTCTGGTTGTAGCAGCCTAATGGATGTAACAATTCCTGACAGTGTAACCACAATTGAATTTAACGCATTCAGAAATTGCAC
>JAFZEY010000102.1 GCA_017560455.1 Alistipes sp.
ATTCTCAAAAAACACGGCATAAAGTAAAAAAGCCATATAACAAGGCTCTTACTTCGTTACGCGGAGCAGTTTTATTCCTCACATACGCTCAGTATGCTGCGGATAAAACTGCTCCGCAAGCCTTGTAATAACCTTGTTCTAAGACTTTTAAGTATATTGTGGGCTCGTTTTGTACCTTGCAACCATCTGCTTAAAAGACAATTTTAGGTAATCGAATGCTGCGGTGTCGGGAATCAACCATTTTATTTTGTATTTTGAAATTCTTTGGCTAACTTTGTGAAATTCAAAACAAAATTCTATGAAAAGGCTATTTATCCTTATTAGCGCCCTCTTTGTAGTGGCAAATGTATCGGCGCAATCGAATAAGACCTCTAATCTTAACTATGTGAACGCAACAGAGCTTACAATGCTCGGTAAGTTATGCGAGACCGCAAATCCTTACCACCGCGTGGAGGCTCAGAATATTAAGGGTATCTCGAGGTCGGAGAGTAGGTTGCTTAGGATGGCATCCGGTTTGGCTATTGCATTCAAGACTAATGCTTCGGATATATATGTTAAGCCAACCTATGGCGAGGTGTGCTCGTGGGATGCATATGCTCCATTGGCTTCAACTACGGGTTTTAATCTCTTTATCAAGGATGATAAGGGTGAGTGGATCTGGGCAGCATCAAGTGCTCGCAAAGTGATTCCTACCAAAGAGAATCGCGCCAAGATGAACCAACCATTGAAAATCATCAACGGTTTATTTGAGGGTGAGAAGGAGTGTATTCTCTATCTTCCTCTCTTCTCGGAACTTACAGCGCTCGAGATAGGTGTCAATACAAATGCTTCTATCGAGAAGTTGGCTAATCCGTTCCGCCACAATATCGCAGTGTTCGGCTCGAGCTTTACTCACGGTTCGACGGCTTCGGGTACCGGTTTGACTTGGCCTGCATTCTTCTCTCGTTCGACCAACTTGCACCTCTGCTCGTTCGGTATGTATGGTACTTGCAGGTTCCAGCCGCACCTCGGCGAAGTATTTGGTCAGACAAAGGCTGATGCGTTGATTTGTGACGCCTTCTCTAATTCTGAAATCGATGAGATTGGTGTGCGTATTCGTCCATTTATCGAGTCGGTACGCAAGGGTAATCCAAATATGCCTATCATCTTTATTCGCACTATCTACCGCGAGCATCGTAACTTCCAACCTGCATACGAGAAGATGGAGCAGGATCGTATCGACTATGTGGAGAAGATTATGGCTAAAATTGTTAAGGAGTACAAGAATGTTTACTATGTAAATGTATCTAACCAGACCGGTACAGACCATATCACCTCTGCCGATGGTACTCACCCATACTCTTATGGTTATCACCGTTGGGCACAGGCTATTGAGAAGCCGATTCTTAAGATTCTCAAAAAACACGGCATAAAGTAAAAAAGCCATATAACAAGGCTCTTACTTCGTTACGCGGAGCAGTTTTATTCCTCACATACGCTCAGTATGCTGCGGAAAAGACTGCTCCGCAAGCCTTGCAATAACCTTGTTCTAAGACTTTTAAGTATATTGTGGGCTTGTTTTGTACCTTGCAACCATCTGCTTAAAAGACAATTTAAGTTAAGAATATTTGCCATTCAATGCCATTTGGTGAGCGCAAACGAACGATAGTCATTCGTTGTCATTCCGTGTCATTTAATGTCATTCTTTGCCATTTTGTCACACTTATTCCATTGTACGACCTCCGTTTTGGCAGAAAATATGCTAAAAACGGGTTTGGCAAGAGGTTTGCTCTAACAAAAAACCGAAAACGAAACTGACAAAATTTAATAACAAAATAAAAACTTACAATTATGGGAAAGATTATTGGTATTGACTTGGGAACCACAAACTCGTGTGTTGCCGTAATGGAGGGCTCGGAGCCTGTTGTTATTCCTAACTCGGAGGGCCACCGTACAACCCCTTCGATCGTTGCGTTCACCGATGGTGGCGAGCGTAAGGTAGGTGATCCTGCAAAGCGTCAGGCTATCACAAACCCTAAGCGCACAGTATTCTCTATCAAGCGCTTTATGGGTGAGCAGTACGATAAGGTACAGAACGATATTGCACGCTCTCCATACGCTATCGTAAAGGGTACAAACAACACTCCGCGTGTTGAGATTGACGGTCGTCAGTACACTCCGCAGGAGATCTCGGCTATCATCTTGCAGAAGATGAAGAAGACCGCAGAGGACTACCTCGGTCAGGAGGTTACAGAGGCTGTAATCACCGTTCCTGCATACTTCTCTGACTCGCAGCGTCAGGCTACCAAGGAGGCTGGAGAGATTGCAGGCTTGAAGGTTCGCCGTATCATCAACGAGCCTACCGCTGCTGCTTTGGCTTACGGTATGGACAAGAAGAACAAGGATATGAAGATTGCGGTGTATGACCTCGGTGGTGGTACATTCGATATCTCGATTCTTGAGTTGGGCGACGGCGTATTCGAGGTTAAGTCTACAAATGGTGATACACACCTCGGTGGTGACGACTTCGACCATGTTTTGATCGACTATATGGCAGAGGCATTCAAGGCTGAGCATGGTGTAGATTTGCGTCACGATCCTATGGCTTTGCAGCGCTTGAAGGAGGCTGCCGAGAAGGCAAAGATTGAACTTTCGGCTTCGCAGTCTACCGAGATTAACTTGCCTTACATTATGCCAATCAACGGCATCCCACAGCACTTGGTGATGACCTTGACTCGTGCTAAGTTCGAGCAGTTGTGCGACCACCTCATTCAGAAGACTATCGAGCCTTGCCGTAACGCTTTGCGCGACGCAGGCTTGTCGGCTTCGCAGATTGACGAGGTTATCCTCGTAGGTGGTTCAACCCGTATTCCTGCTATCCAGAAGGTTGTAGAGGACTTCTTCGGCAAGACTCCTAACAAGGGCGTAAACCCTGACGAGGTTGTTGCTGTAGGTGCTTCTATCCAGGGTGGTGTCCTCACAGGCGAGGTTAAGGATGTGTTGCTCCTCGATGTTACTCCGCTTTCACTCGGTATCGAGACTTTGGGCGGTGTATTCACCAAGTTGATTGAGGCTAACACTACAATCCCTACCCGCAAGAGCGAGGTATTCTCGACTGCAGCCGACAACCAGCCATCTGTAGAGATTAATGTATGCCAGGGCGAGCGTCCATTGGCAAAGGATAATAAGAGCATCGGTCGCTTCCATCTCGACGGTATTCCAGCAGCTCCGCGCGGTGTGCCACAGATTGAGGTTACCTTCGATATTGACGCTAACGGTATCCTTAATGTTTCGGCTAAGGATAAGGGTACAGGCAAGGAGCAGAAGATTCGTATCGAGGCTTCGAGCGGTTTGACCGAGCAGGAGATTCAGCGTATGCGTGATGAGGCAAAGGCTAACGAGGAGAAGGATAAGTTGGAGAAGGAGCGTATCGAGAAGATTAACGCAGCAGACTCGAACATCTTCGCTACCGAGAAGCAGTTGAAGGAGTATGGCGACAAGATTCCTGCAGACAAGAAGTCGGCTATCGAGGCTACTCTCGCTAAGTTGAAGGAGGCTCACAAGAATCAGGATTTGGCTGCTATCGATGCTGCAATCGCAGAGTTGAATTCGGCTTGGCAGGCTGCATCGCAGGATATCTACCAGGCACAGCAGGCTCAGGGCGCAC
>JAFZEY010000103.1 GCA_017560455.1 Alistipes sp.
CTGCCGGGACTCGAACCCAGAACGACAGAACCAAAATCTGCTGTGTTACCATTACACCACAGCTCAATCCGTTGCTCGTAAGCGGTGGCAAAGGTACGAATAAAATTCAAAATGCAAAATGCAAAATGCAAAATTTTATAACAACGGGGGATTTTTTGAGAAAATCGTTTATGATTTAGATATTTTTGTGCGAGGCGAGGAGGCAAAAGCGGAGCATAGTACTCCTATGTGAGCATTTTGTTATCCGACAACTCGTGCAAAAAGAGCAAATCATAAAAATTTTAAAGCCACCCCATTTCGTAGTAGGTTACTATTCGTTCGAGAGTGCGATCTTTTGTTTCGGGCTGATATTCGAGTTTTAAGTCATTGCCGAACATCTTGGCAAACATCTGCCAAAATCCCGCAACAAAACCACCTCTAAACTCTTTAATTATCTGGAACGCAGTGTGTTCAGTCTCCCTATCTATCAGCTTCAGCAGCACCTTTCCCTCCGAGAATGTCATCTTCAAGATAATGGGCGTATATTGCTTTATAAGTTGCTTTTGCAGCTCCTTCGAGAGCCTCTCCTGCTCCTTTTTATCCTTCACTGCAAGGAGCTGACGCTCCATCTTTGCCATCTCGAGGCTCGCCTGCTTGGCCAGCGGGTAACACTTCTTCACCTGGCGTATAAGTCGCTGATAACGGCGCATGTCGGGCTTACGGGCATATTTGCGAATAGGCAGAATATGAATCGTCGGAATAGAGTCACCCTTTTCGACGGTCCATTCTTGGTGCCAATAGCCGCGACCACGCCGTTGCGCCAAGACGGAAGGCGCAACAAACAGCATAAACATAAAGAGTATTACTAACCCATTTTTCATAAATCTTCTGCAAATATAACGAATTGCCGGAAAATTTCAGTACTTTTGTGCCATAAAACACAAAATTATGGAGAAAGGATTATCGTTTACAGCAACTATGCGCGTTATGGCAGAGGTTACTGCCGAGTATATCGGTTCGGGCGATTTGGCCGTATTGGCAACGCCCGCAATGTGCGCATTAATGGAAAATGCCGCAATGATGGCGGTTGCTACCAAGTTGGAGGAGGGTCAAACCACCGTTGGAACAGCCCTCAACATAGAGCATTCGCGAGCTACAAAAGTAGGTGAGATAATAACTGCAACTGCCGTACTTACAGAGGTTAACGGTCGCGAGTTAAAGTTCAATATTGCAGCGCGTGATGAGAAGGGAATCATAGGCGAAGGTACCCACACCCGCTTTATCGTAAACCGCGAAAAGTTTATGGCAAAGCTTGGGTAGTGCAATACGAAACAGAGATAGAAAAAGGTGGTCGATTGACCACCTTTTTCTATCTCATCACAATCTTATGTCCACCACCATCAAGGAGTATCTTTTCGCCGTAATAGCTACCATATTCCAACCTAGAATAACCCTTTGGCACGCACACTTCGGCCATAGTTCCGGCCGGTACAAAAACATCTACATACAACGCACCATCGCGCCTCTCGGCCTTCATCTTGATATCGCCATAAACGGTTGGCACAACACTCTTTACATAGTTTAATGTTCCGAGATTCGGCTCGACCGAAAATCTCTCAAACTGAGGATCAACAGGGGCAATACCGGCTATATATTGCGACAGGATTGTCAATCCGCCACCACTCCAAGCGTGGTTGTATGTGCCATTACCCGACTTATACTTCATACCACGACCGCCTGTGTACTCCCAGCCCTCCCAGAGGGTTGAGTATTCCTTGCTTACGACCATATCACCAAAGCGCTTCTCCATACGCCTCAAAGCGTCCTCATAATAACCCATATGACACAACGCCTCCAAGACATATTTCTCCATATACGGGCTGGCGTTATAGTACTTTGTAAAGAACTCACGCATAATAGGATAACGCTCCTCGGGAACCAAACCAGCCACCACGGCCATTGCCTGAACGCGGTCATCAGGGACCCCCTGATAGTCGGCAGACCTGTAGCACTCCAACTTCTTATCCCAAAACTTCGAATTAAAGGCGTAATAGAGCTTTATAAGGGTCTCCTCGGCCTGCTTGGCATCGCGGTTATGGCCTGTCAATCGTGCCATCTTAGCAAATCCCTCCAATGCCACAGCATACCAACACTGTTGGAGCGCAGGCTTATCGATATTTTGCCCCCAATCACCCCAATACCAACCACCTTTGCGCGGCTCGATAATTCCATCCACTGTACTACTCCACACCTCATAGAGATATTTGCGAACTCCGTTATAGACATCTTCGATAGTCTGCTTATCGCCACTCAACATATAATAGGTGTAGAAGCCGTAATATCCCACACTTGCCAACATCTGGCACGGTAGTTCCTGATTGTAGCAACCCGGAATAGGAGAGAATATAACGCCGTCATGGCGCTGCCAATTCATCAATTCGAGGATAGCTTTGCGTGTCAAGAGATGCGCTCTCTCATCGAAGAGGTAACCCGTCTCACCCAACTCGACAACCACATCGCCCCACCACTGAGCACGCTCGCGGTCGGGGCAATCCATATAATTGTCGCGCATTGTAACATAAAGGGTGCGTTTAGCCTTCTCCCACAGCTCGTTACAAAACTCATTATCACACTCGAACGAACCCACGAAATCGCTATCGTAGCCACTCTCGCGATACTTCAAATCGATCACCTCGACACCCTCGGGGATATAGTACAAAACCTTATGGCCATTTGTCCAGATAGGAGTCTCGAACTCCTGCTCTCCCTCGCGAGCCACATACTCCGTATAGAACGAACGCGCCTTACCGATCCAATAGTCATCGGTACACATAACGATACGCTCGCCACCCTTTGCCTTTATATGCAGATATGGCGTAACATGCGCATTATAAGGGAGTTTGCACTCGATAGCACCATCTGCACCAACGCTGCGTTCCTCATAGTCGCGCAACTCACTCCAACGCCATTGCGGAATTGGTCGCTCCACAAATTCGCCCCACTCAGACTCTTGGCGCGACACCTCTACGGCACCGCCCCACTCTGTGTCGTCGAACTCCGCAGCAGCAAAATCGACCGCCTTTCGAGCATCGTATCCGACATTTGCTCCCGCGAGTCGATACTGTCGCAATCCGCGAGGATTCTCATCTGCCGGCGTCCAGAACGGAGCATATCGCACCGCCTTCCAGCTACCATCGCTCACTACCCTATTAAATCGTGTATCAAGTTCAAACCATACACCCGGCACCTCCGAGGCACTATGGCTGTAAGAGTTCTTGCCATAGTATTGCACCAATATAGCAACGGTATTGCGGCCAACCTTCAGATTTGGCACAGCATCAAACACATCGCAGTAGCTGTCAGTTGGATTCGGACCGCGCTTTAAACCGCCCTCGCGTACTACAAGTTCGCCATTTACCCAGAGCCAATACTTTGTATCGGCCGCTATTTTGAGGGATGTTCTACTTGTTGAAAGCAAAAAAAACTCCTTACGAAAACACAGCCATTCGCCATCGGCAATCTTTTCGGCTGTAGTAATGATTTGAGCCTCATCTCGACCACACGCCATTGCAAAAAGTGCAAAGCCAAGAAGTATGATTTTTGAAAATTTCATATAAAAAAGTATTTGTTCACACAAAGGTAGCAATATTTTTCGTATATTCGCGCCAAATTTTGAAGATAAAAGACAAATAGATATGTTTGAAAAGCTTACAGACCGATTAGAGAGGTCGTTCAAAATCCTTAAAGGTCAGGGTCGCATCACCGAGATAAATGTGGCTGAGTCGCTCAAAGAGATTCGCCGCGCCTTGATTGATGCCGATGTAAACTACAAGGTTGCAAAGCAGTTCACCGATGATGTTAAGCAGAAGGCTCTCGGTCAGAATGTGCTCACAGCCGTATCGCCGGGTCAGATGATGACCAAGATTGTGCGTGACGAGTTGGCGCAGTTGATGGGTGGCGAGGCTACCTCCATCAAACTCGAAGGCACTCCTGCCGTAATCCTTATCGCAGGCTTGCAGGGTTCGGGTAAGACCACATTCTCGGGCAAACTCGCATCGTTCATCAAGAGCAAGAAGGGCCGTCAGGTATTGCTCGTTGCAGGCGATGTTTACCGCCCTGCCGCTATCGATCAGTTGAAAATCCTCGGCGAGCAGATTGGCGTACCCGTATATACCGAGCCGGGCAACCAGAACCCCATTGAGATTGCCGAGAACGCTATCAAGCATGCACGCCAGAACAGCTACAATGTAGTGATTGTCGATACAGCAGGTCGTTTGGCTGTGGATGAGGCGATGATGCAGGAGATTACCAAGATTAAGGCTACGGTAAATCCTTGCGAGACCCTCTTCGTTGTCGATTCGATGACCGGTCAAGATGCGGTAAACACTGCACGCGAGTTCAACGAACGCCTCGATTTCGATGGCGTAGTATTGACCAAGCTCGATGGTGATACTCGTGGTGGTGCTGCTATCTCTATTCGCTCGGTAGTAAATAAACCGTTGAAGTTTATCTCGAGTGGCGAGAAGATGGATACCTTGGATGTATTCCATCCTGAGCGTATGGCAGACCGTATTCTCGGCATGGGTGATGTTGTATCGCTCGTTGAGCGCGCACAGCAGCAGTACGATGAGGAGGCTGCACGCCGCTTGACCAAGAAGGTTATGACCAACAAGTTCGACTTCAACGACTACCTCACACAGATTGAGCAGGTCAAGAAGTTGGGTAACCTCAAGGATGTAGCATCGATGATTCCGGGTATGGGCAAGATGTTGCGCGATGTGGAGATTGGCGATGATGTATTCAAGCAGACCGAGGCCATTATCGGTTCGATGACTCCACTCGAGCGCGAGAAGCCTGAAATCTTGAATGCCCGCCGTCGTGAGCGTATCGCTAAGGGTTCGGGTACTACAATGGCCGATGTAAATCGTCTTTTGAAGCAGTTCGATGAGATGCGCAAGATGATGAAGATGGTTTCGGGTGGCAAGATGAAGATTCCTCGCAATCTCGCAGGAATGATGAGACGATAAACATCTCGATACAAAATAGTAGAGGACAGCCGTACAAGCTGTCCTCTACTATTTTCACACTATCGATCGTTTAGAAGTTACCGAAGTAGATAGAGTTGATAAAGAGTTTCATCGAAGCAAACCAATACGAACGGAAGGTAAGATTCTCCGACGAGTAGATAACACTACCCTTGCCCACCTTCTTCTTCACAACTATAGGAGTCGATGCGATACTATCCAGGTTTGTCTGCGACACAAATCCCGAGAGATATGGAGCTGTAGCACCCACGACCACAGCCTTGTCGTACGAGCTATTCGCTGTGTCGATATATCGGCAACCGCGCTTAAAGATTGGCAAGCTGACGCCACTCTCATAACCATAGCCGAGAGGGTCGTTGCTATCGATATCGGTCTTAATGATAATACCCGCAATCTGCTCCGACTTAGGCTGCTCGGCAGCTACAGGCTTCAATGTAACGGCGTTGATACCCGCATTCTTCAAGAAGTCGTTGGCATCGCCCGTCACAATAAGAGTTCCTCCCGCCTCGACAAACGCCTTCAAATTCTTGTACGCCGCATCGCTGATAGGGGTAATAGTCTCGCTATTCGGGAAGATGACAACATCATACTTATTAATATCCTCTACAAGGTGCAGACGGTAGATATTGATGCGGGCAGGAGTCAAGCCAAAGCGCTGATCGAGCAAGTGCCAAATCTCGCCACTCTCGAACTCATTACCACTCTTACCTCCATTACCCGTAACCATAGCCACGCGAGGGAGATGTGTCAAGGTCTTGAAATCTTTGAGCTGCAAAGGCTTCTTCAAACCGCAAACATTCACGCCATTCATCTTGGCAGCAGCCTCCAGCTCATTGTAAATCTCGGTTGCCGACAACGGCTGATTTGCAAGAGCCACATAAGCTGTACCACAGCCATACTCCTTACCATTTGCCTTAAACGACTTAGTTGCGATATCCACACGCACACCCTTGAGTAACATAGCGCGCAAAACATTGTGAGAATAGAGCCCATTTGCACCAACGAGATAGCCATGCTCGCTTGTCGCACATACCTTACCCTCAGGGAACGAAAATTTCTCCACTTTCTCGCCTACGAGGCCGTCAATCTTCTCTACCTCACACTCCTGCACATTGAAGGCGTGCTTCAACGACCAAGTCGAAACATCGTAGAAGTTATCGGCATTAAACTTTGTCATATTCTCCCACAAACCCTTAAATTTCAAGAAGTAACGCTGCTCGGCAGGAACAATATACGAATTCTTTGCGCTATAAATAACACCATCAACCTTTGTATCCTTCGCAAGCTTGTAGATATCGAAACGGTGGTGCTTCATCCACTCCAATACCGAATACTCGAGAGCTCGGTCTCCGCGTGTATTAAATATGTAGCCCTTTGTCTTTGCCTCCTTTGCCATCTCTGCCGTACGGAGGAAGAAGTTACGCTGATAATTGTGCAACATCTCGCGGTTTTGGTAGGCTGCAAACACAGACACAGCACTTGCATAGGTGTGATTGCGGATTGATCTTGTAAGAGGATACGACTTGCCATCATCCAATGGTCTAAAGAAACCACGCGAGTTGGTCTGCTCGATAAGGATATTTACTATACCCTGAATATCGCCATACACATCGCCACGACCCAGGTAGTAGTCATCGTATCGAGCATCCGAATAGGTATTCTGGCCCACTTTCGCAAGAATTGCAGTGGTATACTTACCGATATAGCGTGCGTGGTCCTGACCCTCCATAGGAAGCAATGGATGCAACTGCGCCAAAACACCCGGACTGCAGAAAAGACCTCGCAACTGGCTCGACTCGTGGTTATCGTACATCAAATCGGGCATCCAACCACACGAAATATTGGTATATGCACGACCCTCAGGGTGCTGTGTCAGACTCAAATCGCGATTAGCATCGTGCCAATAGTGGTTACAACGGCTTAGAGGACCACCAGGCTGATTGAGCGAATACTCGTTCGTATTGACATCGGCAATACGCTGTCCTATGCTCGACTCGCCATTACACCATGAGGAGAAACGATTTACACCATCAGGGTTGATACTTGGAACGATAAGCAACACCGTATTGTCCAGGATATCCAGCACTGTAGGATCCTCCGATGCTGTATAGAGGTAGATAACAGCCAACGACGCCGAAGCCGACGAGTGTTCGTTGCCGTGAATAGCATTAACATGGCTTACGATAACCGGCATCTTCGACACATCCAGCGACTTTGAAACCGAGGCATCGCTCAATTTGAGGTGCTCCTCACGGATGGCATCGAGTCGCTCGATATTCTTTGGCGAAGAGATTGCAACCTCGATGATAGGTCGTTTCTCGTAGGTATACTCCACCGTGCGAACCTTTACTC
>JAFZEY010000104.1 GCA_017560455.1 Alistipes sp.
GCAAGGTCTTTTGGGCGGACAGAAGACAGAGTTGACGGATGTAAAGAATGTTACCAAGGCTCGTATCTCGGTAGCTATATTCCATCTTACAACCTTGTTGATTGTGCTTTTCGGCTCTATTCCTTCGCTTCGTCCATCATTCGAGGGCACTATTTTGGGTATGCCTCACCTCATCGAGATCTTGATGTTGTCGGCTGCAGCTCTCATCCTCTTGACCACTCGCACAAGTGGTGTAGAGGCTGCAAAGGGTAGCATCTTCTCGGCTGGTATGCAGGCCGTAATCGCCATCTTCGGTATTGCTTGGATGGGTGATACCTTTATCAATGGTAACATTGTAGATTTGAAGGCCTCTATCGAAGGTATTGTAACACAGATGCCTTGGCTCTTCGGAATCGCACTCTTCGTAATGTCAATTTTGCTTTACAGCCAGGCTGCAACAATCCGTGCTATTGCCCCATTGGGCGTTGCTCTCGGCATCTCGCCTATGATGATGATTGCTCTGTTCCCTGCGGTAAACGGATACTTCTTTATTCCTAACTACCCTACCATCGTTGCGGCAATCAACTTCGACCGTACAGGAACAACCGGTATCGGTAAGTGGATTCTCAACCACTCATTTATGATGCCGGGACTTATCACTACAATCACTACCGTTGCCGTAGGATTGCTACTGATTCAGGTATTTTAGAGGCATCTATAAACAAAAATAGCCGAGCGATTGCTCGGCTATTTTTTTGTGCCATTTCCCGACTATTTGGTGAACTCAATGATAGTTCCTGTTGCCGAGTAGGTTGTGCGAGTGAAGAACGGAGGAACACCCGAAACAGCCTGCTTAACATTGATGTTGGTGATGGTCTGCGCACCGGTCAAGTTTGCATTCTTGAACATCTCTGCAACGGCATTTGCACGAACCTCCTTCTGCGAGCAACCGCCGATACCGATAACCTGGGTAATAGTTGCTACACCCTCGGCCTGACCAATAACCTTAAAGTTGTTCTGCGAGAGAACCACCTCGGTCTTTGACACACTGGCATTAGATGATGAATAGAAATGAGCAGAACATCCGCTCAACAATGCTGCACAAGCAACAACTGCCACAATGAATAACTTTTTCATAGTACAAATTTTATTAAAATGGTTTTTTCTTTAGGCTCTTCCACTCTATCTATCTGTAAATAAACAATTTACCCCCCCCCTAAAATTTTAGAGGAAGGGCATATACCGCTCGTGATTTAACCTACACAAATATAGATATTTGTCACGAATAATGCAAATTTAGCACAAAAAAATACGCCACGATTGCTCGTGGCGCATTTCTTATTGAGTGTGATACTCTAATTAGTCTGCAAGTGAAACTCGCTTGAATACGAGTACCTTAGCCTCAGCATCAGCAGCCTTGATAACATCCTTAACAGCTGTCTTGCCATCGCCCATCTGGTAGCCCTGCTCCTCGAGAGTATTCTCCTTGAGGAACTTCTGAACACGACCCTTAGCGATGTTCTCGATCATCTGCATATTAAGGTTTGCAGCCTTAGCCTCACCTACGGTCTTGATGATCTCACGAGCCTGTGCAGCCTGCTCAGCTGTGATCCAACCCTTAGACTGGTTAGACTCGATGTGATCCTCGCTGTCAACATGTGCTGGGTTGATACCTGCCTTAGTGAGAGCAGAGTTAATCTCCTTCTGAACGAGCTCGTCCTTAGTCTTCTCAACTGCAGTCTTGAACTCTGCGTCGAGAACGCTCTGCTCAACATTTGCAGCCGATACAGCAACCGGGTTCATCGAAGCAACCTGCATTGCAACACCCTTAGCAACCTGTGCATCGAGCTCCTTGTTGAAGCCAACGATAGCAGCAAGCTTACCGGTGATTACGTGCATATAAGCCGAAATGTATGGAGCCTCGATAGCCTCGTAACCAGCAACAACGTGCTTCTCACCAGTCTGACCAGTCAACTCAGTAACTGCAGCCTCTACAGTACGACCGTCTGCGAGTGCGCAAGCCATGAGAGCCTCCTTGTCAGCAGGGAAGTTTACGATAGCTGCCTCAGCGATAGCCTCAGCAAGTGCCTGGAAGTCAGCATTCTTAGCTACGAAGTCCGTCTCGCAACCGAGGCCTACTACGATAGCCTTGTTACCCTGAACCTTTGCAATAACAGCACCCTCAGAAGTCTCGCGGTCAGCACGCTTAGCTGCTACGAGCTTACCCTTCTCCTTGATGATCTCCTTAGCACGCTCGAAATCGCCATCAGCGTCAACGAGAGCCTTCTTGCAGTCCATCATACCGGCACCGGTCATCTTACGCAACTTCATTACATCAGCTGCCTTAATCTCTATTGCCATAGTTTTTTCTGGTTTTCGTTTGTTAATAAATTACTCCTCAACAGCAGCAACAGTCTCTGCCACTACTGCCTCCTGAGCCTCAACTGAAGCCTTTACGCTCTTCTTGATACGAGTCTTAGCTGGCTTCTTTGCAGGAGCCTCTGTGTTAGCCTCAGCCTCAACAGCCTCCTTCTCTTTCTCGAGCTTACGCTCCTCTGCGCCCTCATTGATAGCAGCACATACTGTATCGAGAATCAAAGCGATTGACTTTGTAGCATCGTCATTTGCAGGGATTACATAATCGATGTCGGTTGGATCACAACAAGTATCTACCATTGCAAATACCGGAATATTCAAACGCTTTGCCTCCTTAACGGCATTCTGCTCCTTCTGTACATCTACTACGAACAACGCAGCAGGAAGGCGAGTAAGGTCAGCGATAGAACCGAGGTTCTTCTCCAATTTAGCACGCTGACGCGAAATCTGCAACTTCTCACGCTTTGAGAAGTTCTCGAAAAGACCGTCTGCCATCTGCTTGTCGATGGTAGCCATCTTCTTGACAGCACGGCGTATAGTTGGGAAGTTTGTGAGCATACCGCCAGCCCAACGCTCTGTAACATAAGGCATTCCTACGGCTGCCACCTTTTCGGCAACAACATCCTTTGCTTGCTTCTTGGTTGCAACGAAGAGCACACGGCGACCGCTCTTAGCGATGTTCTTGAGTGCAGCTGCAGCCTCATCGAGCTTTACAACAGTCTTGTGAAGATCGATGATATGGATACCGTTCTTCTCCATGAAGATATATGGAGCCATTTTAGGATTCCACTTGCGCTTCAAGTGACCGAAATGAACACCGGCTTCCAATAATGTATTAAAA
>JAFZEY010000105.1 GCA_017560455.1 Alistipes sp.
AGCATAGGCGGGAATACGGTCGTGCCAACCATTATCTCCGTGAATATGGAGTTTATAGAAAGAGCCGTGCGTAAGACGATATTCGTACATCGCATCGGGCAGGAAGATACTCCACACGCCGTGCATATCCTTATCGAGTCGCAGCTGCGTGCGTTGCCAATTGTTAAAATCGCCAAAGATATAGACATCCTTTGCAGCCGGCAGCCACTCGCGAAACCACCAGCCCGACATATCCTCGTCGCGCTGCCAGCCAAAATAGTGATAGCCGTTTGCGTAATCGACAATCGAACCGCTGCCATCTTCTATTTCGGCAAGTCGCGCCCTGTATTGTTCGTAGCGCATGGCTATCTCGGCCGCAACGGGTTGCAACCACTCATCCTCTGCCACAATGGGCAATTGTCGTAAGGAGCCCTCCATTTTGGAATAATTTTGTGTAAATATAGCGATTTTTGGAATAATCTTTCCGTAAAGATATAAAAATCTCAAAAAAATGCCTAACTTTGAAAGCTCATCCGTTTAAACGGATGTGAAAAGAGGTGTAACAAATTAAGAACTACTTATATGAAGCGTTTAGAAAACAACTGCTGCGGCTATAAAAAGCCCGATGTTGAGATTATTGCCGTTATGGCAGAGTTCGGCTTTGGACGATCATCGAAGAACGAATATGTTGACAAAGATGACGAAGTCGATTTCTATTAACCCACAAACAACAAGAAGAGCTATGAAGAATCTATACTACGGTTTCGTATCGTTACTCATCGCCTTGACATTGGCAGTGGGTTGTATCGAGGACCCCACAACCACAAATGATGTTAATGTAGGCGGAGGTTCAAACAAGGAGTTTATGAGCGTTACGGCAGCCTTGGAGATCGAGGCTCCGACAAATAGCGAAGCGTCGCGCACAACCCTAATCGACAACAATGGCGGTAAGGTGATGTGGAGCGAGGGTGATGCCATAGGTGCAGTATCGAGCGACGGCACCATCACCAAGTGTGTTGCAACATCCATTGATGGAGATATAGCAGAGTTCTCGGTACCTACCGACACAAAATATGCCATATATCCTTACTCTTCATCGCAATCGTACAACACCCAGAACGAGACTTTGAGCCACTCGCTCCTATCGAACATTACACTCGATGGCTCGAAGCGCGTATTCAACAACGAGCAGAATACAATGGTAGCGCACCTGACTGGCAGCAACCTCGCATTCAAGAATCTCTGTGGATATATCGAGGTTAAGCTCAAGGGTTCGCAGGTGGTAAAGCACCTCGCATTGCGCAACAATGCAAAGAGCTGGGATGCGCTCTCTGGCTTAGGCACAATTGACCCTTCGGATGCTAACGAGCCTAAGATCACGACCGGCAACAACCAGAATACAACCTTCAATTGGATCTATGCGACATGCTCGAATGTTCAGTTGGGCAGCGAGGCCACATCGTTCTACTTTATCGTTCCTCCACGCACATACGAGAACCTCTCTATCTGCATAGGTACCGAGAATGGTTCATACTCGATAACATCGACAAATGCCATCACCGTAAATCGTTCTAAGATTCGTCCGTTGGCAACTATCGATGTGGATAATTTGGTACACAGCACAACTACCGATTTGAGCGAGCAAGGTGTGGCAAACTGCTACATCGTACCACAAAGCAGCGATGCAGGCTACTACTCATTCCCTGCACAAAAGATTAACGATGCGGCAAAGATTTCGGATGTTGCATACGCTCACCTCGTATGGAGCGAGCAGAAGCAGCTTGTCAGCCAGGTAAACTACAACGCTTCGACAGGCGTAGTTTCGTTCAAGTATGGCGGTGGCAACCTCGAGGGAAATGCGTTGGTAGCGGTATTGGATGCTAACCACAATGTATTGTGGTCGTGGCATATCTGGTGTACCGACCAGCCACAGATGACCACTGTACGCAAGGCCGGCGAAACAAAGATGCTCGGTGTACTCGACCGAAACATAGGTGCAACCTACACCCCGACAACCGCAGAGGAGTGCAGTGCAATATCGGAGAGCGATGCAACAGCGGCAATCGGTATGTACTACCAATATGGTCGTCCTACCCCATTCCCAAAGCCAACAAGTATCAAGAATACCTCGACCGAGAACCCCGCTTTCAACGCTTCGAACTACGAGTTGATCTACGGTTTCCGCGCACAAGGACAGACCTTCGCAGCATCGAACGAGGCCTATTCGCAGGAGGTGGCGCTCTCTTATCCTAATCGCTACTTCGTTGTCTACTACACCGATAAGAGCGGAGCATCGGTGAGCACCTCTTCGACCGCTTATCACACCTGGTACACCCCTGCTTACAATGCGTATAGCAATGGTATGAATTTGTGGTATTCGAGCAGACTCAACACCGTGGATAAGAAGTCGGATAACGACCCATGTCCTGCCGGCTATGTCGTAGATGAGAATAACGCAGCCTCGGGCTATCTCCACAATGTGACCTACAATCGCGTAGGTTGGGGCTCTGATGCAGCCAAGACATACGGCTACTACTACACCTGCCCAAGCACGGGAAATACCATATATATTCCGGCAGCAGGATACCGAAATAACGATGGAAAGCTCAGCTACATAGGCCGTAACTTCAATATCTGGGCAGTACCAACCGACGCAGATAACGGCAACCTCAGCGTATACCGTATCTATGGTTCATCGGCTGAGGCACAGTTCGAGACATCGTACGAGCAGTACACAAGAGCCGGCTTCGGATTTAATGTTCGTTGCCGCTTGCAGAATCGTTCGGGCATTCAGGATACTGCGCCTGTGACTCCATTCGATGGCGAGGGTACAGCCGCTTCTCCATTCCTTATCAAGACGGCTGACGACTTGACAAAGCTTCTTGGTTTGTGCAACGGCACAATTCTCGATGATTCGAACATCGATTTCAAGACCGCACACTATGCATTGGCTAACGATATCAATATGTCGGGTGCTACCATCACTCCTATCACTCCATTCTCGGG
>JAFZEY010000106.1 GCA_017560455.1 Alistipes sp.
CTTTGCAGACTAATGACTAACTCGTAGTACGGTTTCTCGCGCGAGAAACCGTACTACGAGTTAGTCATTAGTCTGCAAAGTAGAACTTGAGCCCCTTAACCTTATCCCAGTCGCCACGTGTGAAATCTGGCACCTTAACAGGCTTGCTGCCATTCTCGATAGAGATTCTTGTGAGCTCGCCCATTGCGCTCCACTCAGCCGCGTCGTACACGTCCATATCGAGAGGAAGACCGTTGCGCAAGCAATAAACAAGGCGGTAGTCCATGATGAAGTCCATACCTCCGTGGCCACCCACAGAGAGTGAGTACTGCTGCAATGGCTGACCATTTACAAGCTGCTTCTGTACAGGGTGCTTGTATCTCTCTTTCATCTCATCTACTACGCTTGCTGGTGCAAAGCGGTGGTGATCGAGTGCCTCGATGTTCGGAACATCACTCTCTTTTGTGGCGATGCTCTTGAGTTGTTCGAGTTTGAATGTATAGCCCTGTGTAGGGTATTTGTTAGCAAAACCCTCGGTACCTACCAACTGATACATACGGCTGTAAGGACGAGGAGTCATTACATTGTGCTGCATGTCGATGGTGTATCCCTTTGTAGTGCGGATAAGCGTGTTGATCTGGTCGCCGTGCTTACATGTATCAGCCTTGTCACCCATCATCTCGCGAACTATTTTTGTACCGTTAACAGACTTTGTTGACATTGATACAAGGTAATCAAGTCGGTCACCGCGGTGGATATTCATCGCCTGGCAGTTTGGTCCTATGCCGTGTGTAGCATATATGTCGCCGTTGTTTGCCTGGTTGTATTCAAGACGCCAGTTGTCAGCGTAGTGATTCCAGTATGGCTCGAGGTTGTGGATATAAGCACCCTCGGCGTGAATGATCTCACCGAATACACCATGCTGTGCCATATTAAGTGTTGTAAGCTCGAAATGGTCGTAGCAGCAGTTCTCGAGAATCATACAGTGTACCTGGTTGCGCTCAGCTGCATCAACAAGCTGCCAGCACTCCTCAACGGTATTTGCGCTAGGAACCTCAATAGCAACGTGTTTGCCGTGCTCCATAGCATAGAGTGCTACGGGAACGTGCATCTGCCATGATGTAGCGATGTAAACGAGGTCGATGTCATCGCTTTCGCAAAGCTGTTTGTAGCCTTCGTCTCCACTGTACACCTTTGCTTTTGGCATACCTGCTTTGTCAAGGTGCTCCTGGCAACGCTCTGCTCTGTCAGCATATTTGTCGCAAAGACCATTGATTGCAACGCCTTCGATGTGTGTGAAGCGCTTAACAGCGCCCGGACCACGCATTCCGAGACCTACGAAGCCCACTCGTACGATTTCCATAGGCTCAGTACGGAACTCGAGCATACTCTTCTGGCCTGGTGCGCGCTTAGGCTCGTCAAGAACGATTACGCCGTCAACGATCTTGTAGTCAACGCTGGCTTTGAACAAATTTGCCTGTCGGTTACTCTTTGTGTAGCAGCAACCGACCATGGTGAGTGCCACTGCAAGAAGTAATGCGCCCAAGATTAATTTTGTCTTTTTCATACTAATTTGGTTATTGTTTGTTTAAGTTAATAAGCACTTTGCTCTAAATAGTCCTCTATTTATAAATTTTTGCAAATATATAAAATGAATTTGTTAAAACCAATTTGTATCAGAAAATTTGCTTAATCGTTTACCTATTTTTTGGGGTGGGTGGTTTTGTTGGGAGATTTGCGACTGCTGGATTGAAAAATAATGTTTATTTTTGATGCTCATTTGCCAAATTTTTACTATCTTTGTGCTTAAACAACAAAACAAAAACCAATAATAAGCTTTATGTTTGATAATTTTGTAAACCGTCATATCGGGTGCAGCAATCCCGATACGCTTAAGGTGATGCTCGACACTATTGGTGTTGGCTCGGTAGAAGAACTCCTTGCGCAGGTGCTTCCTGCAAATATTCGATTGAATGCTCCATTGGCTCTTGGTGAGGCGATGAGCGAGTATGAGTTTGCACAACACATCCAGGAGTTGGCAGCTCGCAATCAGCAGTTCCGTTCGTTTATCGGAATGGGCTACTATCCTAATGCAGTATCGGCTGCTATTATGCGTAATGTGTTCGAGAACCCGGCGTGGTACACCTCTTACACACCATATCAGGCGGAGATTTCGCAGGGTCGTTTGGAGGCTCTCCTCAACTACCAGACTGCAATCACCTCGCTTACGGGTATGGAGATTGCAAACTGCTCGTTGCTCGATGAGGGTACTGCTGTTGCCGAGGCGATGGCAATGATGTTCTCGCTCCGTTCGCGCGAGGCTGTAAAGGAAGGCCATAATCTCCTATTTGTCGATGAGAATATCTTCCCGCAGACACTCGATGTGTTGCTCACTCGTAGCGAGCCGTTCGGTATTGAGTTGGTGATTGGCAACTACGCCGACTATACCTTCACAGGCAAGGAGTTTGGTGCTATCGTTCAGTATCCTGCTGCAAATGGCGAGGTGCGCGACTACTCGGACTTCGTAGCTGCAGCACACGCTGTAGGTGCACTCGTTACTGCTGATGCCGACCTTCTCTCGTTGGCATTGCTCTCTTCGCCTGCAGAGTGGGGCGCAGATATCGCGGTAGGTTCGACACAGCGTTTGGGTTGCCCAATGGGCTTTGGTGGTCCTTCGGCAGGATATATGGCTACAAGAGATGCTTACAAGCGTAATATGCCGGGCCGTATCATCGGTGTTTCGGTAGATCGTCTCGGTCGCCGAGCATTGCGTATGTCGTTGCAGATGCGTGAGCAGCACATCAAGCGTGAGCGTGCTACATCGAATATCTGTACAGCATCGGCGTTGATGGCTTCGATCGTAGGTTTCCACTGCGTATACAATGGTGCAGAGGGATTGCGTCGTGCGGCTCTCACTGCACACCTTGCAGCACAGAGTGCAGCTAAGGCTATCGAGGCTCTCGGCTACAAGCTCGCTTGCACAAACTATTTCGATACTCTCGATATTGAGGCAGAGGCTTCGGTTGTGGAGTCTGTTGCTTTGGAGCACCGCATCAACTTCTACTATCCGTCAGAGTTCCGTGTGCGCCTCTCGTTTGACGAGGTTACCACACCTGCGGAGGTCGAGGAGGTTGTTGCAATCTTTGCCGAGGCTAAGGGCAAGAAGGCAAAGAAGGTTGTTTATGCTACCGAGCCACAGTCGTTGATGGCTCGTAAGTCGGCATACCTCACCGAGCCTGTATTCAATCGCTATCGTTCGGAGAGCGAGTTGATGCGCTATATCAAGCAGCTCGAGTTGCGCGATATCTCGTTGGCAAACTCGATGATTTCGCTCGGTTCTTGTACAATGAAGTTGAACCCTGCCGCTACAATGCAGCCGCTTTCGTTGGCAGGTTTCCAGAATATCCATCCATTCGCTCCTGCTGACCAGCGCGAGGGTTACACTGCCCTTATCGAGGAGTTGGAGCACGACTTGGCAACAATCACAGGTTTTGCAGCTTGCTCGGTGCAGCCTAATTCGGGTGCAGCAGGCGAGTATACCGGCTTGATGGTTATCCGCGCTTACCACCAGAGCCGCAATCAAGGCTATCGTAATATCGTGCTTATCCCTGCATCGGCTCACGGTACAAACCCTGCATCGGCAGCTATGGCAGGTATGAAGATCGTAACCGTAGCATGTGACGCTCAGGGTAACATCGATGTTGATGACTTGAAGGCTAAGGCTGAGCAGTACTCTTCGGAGTTGTGCGCCTTGATGGTGACATACCCTTCGACTCACGGTGTCTTCGAGAGCCGTATCCGCGAGATCGTGGATGCAGTACACGATGCCGGTGGCGAGGTATATATGGATGGTGCAAACATGAATGCACAGGTGGGCTTGACAAACCCAGGCTTTATCGGAGCCGATGTCTGCCACCTCAACCTGCATAAGACCTTCGCAATGCCTCACGGTGGCGGTGGTCCTGGTGTTGGTCCTATTTGCGTGGCTTCGCACCTCGCTCCATTCCTCCCTTCGCACTCGGTTGTTGCTACCGGTGGTGAGGAGGGTATCACAGCCGTTTCATCTTCGCCTTGGGGTTCGGCAATGTTGTTGCCTATCACCTACGGCTATATCAAGATGCTCGGCGCAGAGGGCTTGCGTAAGGCTACCGAGATGGCTATCGTAAATGCTAACTATATGGCATCGGCTATCAAGCACGAGTTCCGCACCTACTATTCGGGCGAGACAGGCCGTGTAGGTCACGAGATGATTCTCGACTTGACCAACTTCAAGCGCGACTACGGCGTGGATTGCGGCGATGTTGCTCACCGCTTGATGGACTATGGCTTCCACGCTCCTACACTTTCGTTCCCGGTACACGAGACCTTGATGGTTGAGCCTACCGAGTCGGAGCCAAAGGAGGAGATGGATCGCTTTATTGCAGCATTGATTCAGATTAAGCGCGAGGCTGAGGCCATCAATGGCGAGGCTGACAATGTTGTGGCAAACGCTCCGCATATCGCAGAGGAGTTGGCAGGCGAGTGGTCGCATCCATATTCGCGCCAGCAGGCTGCCTTCCCGTTGGAGTGGGTTGCACGCTCGAAGTTCTTCCCATTCGTATCGAAGATCGATAACGGATATGGCGATAGAAACCTCGTTTGCAAGAACGAAGAGTAGTATATGAGAACTCTCGCAAGAGTTGTTCTGATGTGTGTAATGGCGGTCTTCGCGTATAGCGAGGCCGCCGCTTGCACCGCTGCAGTTGTGGCAGCGAAGGCATCGAAGGAGGGTGGCACCATATTGTGGAAGAATCGCGAGAGTAACTCCTATCGTACAAGTGTACGCTACTGCACGAGCGAGAAGTATGCCTATACGGCTGTGGCTCCAACCCACAAACCTGAGTTGGGCGTTCTTTGTGGTGTTAATGAGGTGGGTTTTGGTATTGTGAATACCGCCACTCGAAACCTCCCATCAAACGATAAGCAGGGCACGGGTTCGCGCGCGCCATTTATGCGCGATGCACTCATAAACTGCTGCACGGTAGAGGAGTTTGAACTCTTTGTGCGCAACTACGAACGCGGAGCCAAGTTCACTACGAATGTGGGCGTGGGCGATGCGAGCGGAGCTGCGGCCTTCTTCGAGATTTGGGGAGATGGATACCGCCGCTACGATGTGGATAAGATTGAACGGGGATACGATATTCGTTCGAGCTTCTCGTTTGCGGGCGATATGAAGCGACTTGGTAAGAGCAAGCATCGCTACGATGCTATGTTGGAGCAGATGGCGCGCAAACGCAAGTTCTCGGCTCAGGATTTTTACGACTACTCCTGCTCCTACTATGTGGCGGGCAAGGGCGATGCGCTGAAAGATGAGAAGAAGTTGATGAACCATCGCTACGAAACGGTGCCACACCGTTCGACCGTAGGTTCATTCACGATAGTCTGCGGCAAACATCCTCGTATTCTTGTCTCGATGGGCTATCCTGCAGCTTGCCCCGCAATACCCGTGTGGGTGGAGGCGAAGGATAATATACCGCAGTGCCTCAGTGGAGATGCATCGCATCGACTTGGCCGAAGATTTATCAAGGCGGCCT
Organism: Alistipes sp.; assembly: GCA_017560455.1. GTDB lineage: Bacteria > Bacteroidota > Bacteroidia > Bacteroidales > Rikenellaceae > Alistipes. The sequence goes on from JAFZEY010000106.1 coordinate 5,553, forward strand.
ATGTAGATGATGGCAAAAGCAAGAGCGGTAAGCGCAAGTACTACCTCAATAAACCACTTGTGCGCGAGGCGTTGAAGATGAAGAGGAGCTTCCCTATGGCGGCTAAGATGCCGAAAAACATAGAGAAGTTTAATCGAAAGGTCGATAAGGCCTTCGAGAAACACAGAAGCAGCATCGATGCGTTGATCGTGCGCTACAAAAACAATTAAAGAGATACAACTTAACTTTTAAAAATTATAGAATTATGTTTAAGAAAATTATTTTATCGCTGTTGGCTCTCGTGACATTGGGTGTTACAGCATCGTGGGCTCAGACCGAGGAGGAGAAGGCTCCTTTCAGCCGCGGATTTGGTAAGTTTGTTTATACCGAGTATGAGCCATTGGCTGATAAGCCGATTACTGTTTATTACTATGTGCCAAAGACCGGCGATGTCGCAAATATGCGTGTTCTCTTCGTGTTGCACGGAGCAGAGCGTAGCGGTAAGGGCGTTGCAAATATGTGGCGTAAGTTCGCAGAGCGTGACGGCTTTGTGGTTATTGCACCTGAGTACAATATCAAGATCTATCCGGGTTGGAGATACCAGGGTGGTGGTTTGATGTATAAGGGTAAGTTGCAGCCACGCGAGAAGTGGACATACAGCACTATCGAGCCTATCTTCGATTACTTCAAGAGCGTAACCGGCTCGAAAGCGGAGAAGTACGACTTTTGGGGCTTCTCGGCAGGAGGTCAGTTTGCACACAGATTTGCTTTGACCGTGCCTGATTCGCGTGCGGATATCATCATTGCAGGAAACCCTGGTACTTGGACTTTCCCGCTCATCGATGGTCTTCCAAGCAAGTTCGAGGATGGTAAGACTTATGGCTGGAACTCCTCTGTAAAGGATACTCCGTTTGCAAATGAGGAGTCTATTAAGAAGTTCTTGGCGCGTAAGCTCTATGTGCATATTGGTAAGCTCGATATTGCAACCACAGGTAAGTATGTGCCAAAGACTCAGGCGGCGCTTTCGCAGGGTGAGCACCGCTTGGCTCGTGCTCGCAACTTCTACGAAACCGGTAGGAAGATTGCAAAGAAGAATGGCTGGGAGTTCAATTGGAGAAAAGTTGAGCTTGATGATATTGCTCATAGCGCACGCAGTACCGTATATGGTGCTTGGACAATGGGCGAGGATGGCAAGCGTAAGTTCGACATCAACAACTATTCGACCAACTCGGCATACTACCTCATCTTCAAGAAGGGTTGGGACGATGGCGACGACAAGGTGAAGACAAAGAAGGCAAAGAAAGCTAAGAAGGCAAAGAAGAGCAAGAAATAATAGACTATTTATATATAAGGTATGAAAGTAGAGAATACAAAATTTGTAGCGGTAAATTATACTCTTACCGTTGATGGACAGGTGGCAGACAAGAATCCAGAGGGACAGCCACTCGAGTTCGTATGTGGTGCAGGTATGTTGCTCCCTAAGTTCGAGGGTGCACTTATCGGTAAGGAGCCGGGCGATAAGGTTTCGTTCACTTTGGAGCCAAAGGATGGCTATGGCGAGTTGATTGCCGAGGCTATCGTTGAGTTGCCAAAGACAATTTTTATGATTGACGGCAAGGTTGTTGAGGAGATGCTCTTCGTGGGTAATGTAGTGCCTATGAGCGATGCTGAGGGCCACCGTATGAACGGCGTTATCAAGGAGGTAAAGGAGGAGACCATCATCATGGACTTCAACCATCCAATGGCAGGTAAGACCTTGAACTTCGATGTTGAGGTTGTTGCAGTTCGCGATGTAACACCTGAGGATTTGGCTCCAAAGGGTGGTTGCTCTTGCGGTTGCGACCACGACCACTGCGGCGATGGCTGCGAGGGTTGCGGTGAGGACCACGAGTGCGATGGCGAGTGCCACTGCCACTAAACAGGTGATATACCTATTTAAAAAATAAAGGCGATGAGAAATCATCGCTTTTATTCTTTTTTGTCTTATCTTTGTGGGCAAATAGCATAAATTATTAGAGCATGAAAAAACTACTCTTGTCACTCGTGTTGGCAATAACCTTTGGAGCCACCTACGCTAACGACTACACAGTCTATGTTAATCCCTTTATTGGTACGCAGACCGATGATACCGGTTCGTTGAGTGGAAGCACCTTCCCGGGTGCCACTATGCCGCAGGGTATGGTGCAACTTAGCCCCGAAACCGAGAATTATGTAACTTGGGACCCTTGTTCGGGATATGACTACAACAAGAATAAGATTTATGGCTTCACTCATACCCATTTGAGCGGTACGGGCTGTACCGACCTTATTGATGTGAGCCTGATGCCCGTTTCGTGGGCGGTAACCCCTGAACAGTTGCAGGGTGGTGACTTTGGTCAGACCTACAGCCATGCTGCCGAGGCGGCAAAGCCGGGCTATTATATGGTGCAGTTGCAGGAGAGCGGCGTGAAGGTGGAGCTCTCTTCTACCGTGCGTACCGGTATTCACCACTATACCTTCCCGGAAGGAAAACCACAGACGGTAGTTCTCGACATCGATCGAAGCACATATAGGGGTAATGCTTACTACGCAGGAAGACGCGCCTACAATATTCTTCAAGGTCAAATTCGCATTGTGGACAACCGCACTATCGAAGGCTATCGCATCATTACCGGTTGGGCCAAGATGCGTAAGGTCTATTTCCGTGCCGAGTTCTCGCGCCCATTCAATGCTCGTCTGCTTATGGATGGCACTCGCGATGTCGGACAGAGCGAGGTCGTTAATGGCCGTGCGTTGCGTAGCGCACTCTCCTTCGATGTCAATGAGGGCCGTGAACTTACCGTGAAGGTGGCAATCTCTCCGGTTGATAGCAATGGCGCACGCCTTAATATGAAGGCCGAGGCTGCAAGCTGGGACTTCGACCACTATGTAAAGGCGGCACACGATGCTTGGCAGAAGGAGTTGGCTCGCATCGATGTTGAGGGTACCGATGAGCAAAAGACCATCTTCTACACCGGACTCTACCATCTCCTTATGCAGCCAAATACTATGAGCGATGTTGACGGTCGCTATATGACTACCAACTACGAAATCAAGCAGATGCCCGAGGGTCAAGTATATCATAGCACATTCAGCTTGTGGGATACCTTCCGTGCGGCACATCCTCTCTATACTCTTATTGCTCCAGATGTTGCTGCTCAGTTTGTGCGCGATATGTTGCTCCACCACGATACATATGGCTATCTGCCAATCTGGGATCTCTGGGGACAGGAGAACTACTGTATGATCGGTAATCATGCTATCCCGGTGCTTGCTGATGCTATCTTAGCCGAACTACCGGGTGTGGATGTGGGAAAAGCATATCAGGCTATGGTGGAGAGTAGCACACGCAGCCACCACAACTCGCCTTTCGAGGTGTGGGAGAAGTATGGCTATATGCCACAGAACCTGCAGAAGATGAGTGTGAGCATCACGCTCGAGCAGGCGTTCGATGATTGGTGTGTAGCCGCTGTGGCAAAGAAACTCGGCAAGATGGCCGACTATGAGCGCTTCTACAAGCGTAGCGAATCGTACCGCAACCTCTTCCATAAGGAGTCGGGCTTTTTCCGCCCTAAGAACGACAAGGGCGAGTGGATTGAGCCATTCAACCCTTTGAGTTATGAGGAGCCTTGCTTCATCGAAGGAAATGCATGGCAGTATATGTGGTTCGTTCCTCACAATCCACAGGGTATGATAGAGTTGTTTGGCGGCCCTGAGGGTTTTATTAAGAAGCTTGATGAGAATTTTACGCTTACTGCGACCAGTGGTGAGCGCAACGGCAACGCCAGCGGATTTATCGGACAGTATGCTCATGGTAACGAGCCGAGCCACCACACCGTATATTTCTATAACTTTGCAGGTAAGCCATCGCGCACCCAGGAGCTCGTGGACCAGGTGCGTAAAAGCTTCTACAATGCAACCCCTTGCGGATATGCCGGTAACGACGACTGCGGACAGATGTCGGCGTGGTATATCTTCTCTGCCCTTGGTTACTATCCCTTCAATGCCGGCTCTGCAGAGTATGTCATCGGTACACCACTCTACAA
>JAFZEY010000107.1 GCA_017560455.1 Alistipes sp.
CGCTGCTTGGTGAGTGATGCCAACTCATCGATCTCGCGATTGATATTGTTGAGACGAGTGTTCAAACCCTCAACGGTATCCTCCAAGTCCTCAACCTCCAAAGGCAATTCTCCCTTAACCTTGTTTATTTCATCAATCTGAGAGTCGATTTTCTGCAACTCATAGAGAGCAACAATCTTCTCATACATCGAGTAGTCTACCTCTACTGTCTTTTTCTTTGTAGCCATATATCTTAATTTTATTATTTTCTATTCTCGAAAAATCGGGACTTGCAAGTCTCAATCACCTACACATCAACCCTTTACACAAAGTAGCGCACCGGGTTTTTCGATTGAGCGCTCTTATGGAGCGCAAAGTTAATAAAAATTTTTGATAAAATATCAAATAAAATTGCAATTGCGCAAAATTCACTCTCAAAATGTCCCATATCGACCACAACAAAGTGCGAATCGGGGGTATAGAAGTCGTTATATTTGAGGTCTGCAGTGAGGTAAATATCGCACCCCGAAGCCTTCGCCTCGCCCATCAAAGAGGCACCGGCACCCGTGCATATCGCCACGCGTTTAACCTCACGACCGAGCAGCGCACTATGTCGCAAAGCCTCAACCGAAAAGGTCTGTTTCACCTTATGCAGGAACGACTCCTCGTCGGTTGCACTCGGAAGTATGCCGACAACGCCAAAACCTGCGCCCTCGGATGTAGGTTGCAAGATCTCCATATTCTGCAAGCCGAGCATCTCGCCGACACGCCAGCTCATACCATTTTGCGTAGAGTCGAGATTGGTGTGACAAGCATATAGGGCAATATTGTTTTTGATTGCAAGCTCAACACATCTCTCCACCACCGATGCCGAATTAAATCGCTTGAGGGGATGGAAAATAATTGGATGATGAGTAATAATCAATCCACAACTCTTCTCTATAGCCTCGGCAATGACCTCCTCGGTAACATCTACGGCAAGCAGAACGCCACCCTGCAACTCATCATCAAGACGACCCACCACCAGGCCCGAATTGTCGTAAGATTCTTGGAGCGAGAGTGGTGCAAACTCCTCTATCGGAGCAACTATATCTCTGATTTTCATATACAACTTTTAGAAAAGAGTTTGTTCGAAGAATGGGAAGAGAGGACGCTCAACAACACCCTCCTCGCCTATCAACTTACGGCGTGGCGCGCGTTTCTTCTTTGGCTTTGGCTCTTCAGCAACCTCGACAGCAGGCTGCGCAACAACATCCTCCGAAGTCGCAGGCTCTTCCGCTGTTGCCACCTCTACCGTAACATCGCCACCTATGCAGTCGCGCATCTCCACCAACATCGCGCGAAGCGTCTGCAACTGCTCCAAGAGAGCCATCTCCGAGTCATTCTCCTCGGCTGCAATAACGCGCTTGCGCATAGCCTTCTGCGCACCCTCGATAGTCATCTTGCGCTCTCTCAACAGATGGTGGATGCGCTTCAAGCGCTCAACATCTTGACGCGAAAACATTCGATTTCCCTTACCATTACGCTTTGGGCGCAAGCAGCTAAATTGCGTGCACCAATAACGGATAACGGTAGGTTCAACATCGAACATCTCCGTAACTTCTCCCATTGAATAGTAGAGTTTCTCAGTCATATTTTTACATATTCATAATTTTCAACGAATTGGGATAGAGGTTATTACACCTTGCTCCTACCCTCTTTACAAATCCGAGCGAACGACCCTCGTGCGTAACAAGGTTTATACCCTCAGCCATATCGCCCACGGCAATATCCTTCTTGCGAAGATAGTCCAATGCTCTCGCCTCGTCAAGCTCCTCAACGGCTACGGCATCTCGCTCCAAGCCCACATATTGCGACAAGGCCCAATCGGGTTTCAGCCTACCCTTGAAGAGTTGGCCCATCGCCACTCCCGAATATATCGCCGTAAGCCCCTCCGACAACGCTTGCACCGCCTTAAACTGCTCCGTGCGATAGGCATAAATCGTATCGGCAACCATCGCAAAGGTGTAATTATCAGACTCTTGCAACCAACGCAACAGCTCCTTACGCGAAGTCTTATCAACATCCTGCATAACCTTCTTGCGAGCCTTTGGTGTTCGCTGAGTTGTAGACTCCGTCTTACGAGCCACCGCCACAAACAGACCCTCGCTATCGCTCTTGTGCGGGAAGAAACGGAAGGTCTGGAAAGCTCCTACCTCGCCCCTTACAACACCCCAAGCGTCATCAACATCGACACTTTTTGACGATTCGAAAACATCACCCATCTCCTCGATAAAGGCTTTCAATACACCCTCATCCTCCTCATCATTGAAGGTACAGGTGCTATATATAAAGAGTCCGCCCTCCTTGAGCGACTGCCACGCCTCGCGAACAATCGACATCTGTCGTGCAACGCATATCTTCACAGCCTCCTCGCTCCAATCCTCTCGGGCAACCTCCTCCTTGCGAAACATACCCTCGCCCGAGCAAGGTGCATCGACAGCTACAACATCAAACCAGCCCTCGAACTGCGCAATATGCTCAGGTGCATTATTGGTAACCAAAACATTACCCATACCCCACTTACGCACATTGTCGGCCAGGATATTGGCTCTCGTTCGCACATACTCATTCGCCACAACCAGGCCCTCAACGCCTACCGCAGTCGAATAGATAGTCGTCTTTCCGCCCGGTGCTGCACACATATCCAACACGCGCTTACCTCGCAACTCCTCGCCGGCAATGACATGGTCGATAAACTGCGATGCAGCCTCTTGCACATAGTAAGCACCTGCGTGAAATGCCGTGTCGAGAGTAAATGATGGTCGCTCCTTTAACTTTCGACCATTCTTGCTCCAGGCTATATCCTTACCATCGCTCCACACACCCACATCACCACACTTTGCGGGATTTAGACGCACGGCTACGGGCGACACACCATCGAGCGCAGCGAAAAGGCTCTCAGCCTCCTCTGCACCCAACTGCTTACGCATACGCTCCGTAAATGCGACAGGTAAAGCTCTCATCTCCTACTTCTTCTCTCCGGCTTTGATTGCATTAAGACGCTCGTACAAGGCCTCCAAAACCTTTGCATTCTCGATAAAGTCACTATTATCCTTATCGATCACAAAGACCTCGCCCTTGTAGTTATTCTCGATCCAATTGTTGTATCTCTCGTTCAACAACTCAAGATACTCAACCTCGATATTCTGCTCGTAGTCGCGACCGCGCTTGCGAATCTGCTTCACCAATGTCGGAACACTCGCCTTCAGGTAGATAAGCAAATCGGGCTGCGGGATGAGGTTGGTCGAAATATCGAACAACTTCATATAAGTGGCGAAGTCGCGCGACGACATAGAGCCCATCTGATGAAGGTTCCCGGCAAAGATGTGAGCATCCTCGTAGATGGTACGATCCTGGAAGATATCTTCCGAACCATCTGCAAGCATATCCATAGTCTGACGAATACGACTCGCAAGGAAGTGCACCTGGAACTGAAAGGCCCAACGATTCATATCCTCGTAGAAGTCGTTAATGTATGGATTGTC
>JAFZEY010000108.1 GCA_017560455.1 Alistipes sp.
ACCTTTACTCGATCTGACACCTTAGCTACCGTATTCACATAGTTTAGAATGGCATGCCACTCGAGGTAGAACTCGCCGAGTTCAAAGCCCAATACATCCTTTGGTGTAGGGATGTTGGGATTAAACTTTCCGTTAAGTTTAATCTCTCCGCTGCCACCCTTGATATTGGGAAAATGGTCAGGCAAAAAGTCATTAATTGTGAATTCATGCTTGCTAAATGTAGGCTGCGCCACCGCTGTAAGCATAGCACCCACACAGATCGCAAAAGACAAGAAAAGTCGCTTCATAGTCTGTTAAAAGTTATTTGTAATTAATATCTAAAATTTCAAAAATATGGCACAAAGTTACAACTTTATTTTCAATTTTTCAATAAGCGACAATATAGAATATTGTAGGTTGGCCCTATCGCACAAAAAGTATAGGGCAACCCAGAGAGCTGCCCTACACCACTTATTGTAATATCTGATATTAGAACTTACCGAAGTAGATTGCATTCATAAGCACCTTCATCGAGCCTAACCAATACGAACGGAATGTAAGATTCTCCGACGAGTAGATAAGCATTCCATCTCCAACCTTTTTCTTCACGATCATTGGGTTTGACGCAATCTGATCGAGGTTATTCTGCGATACAAAGCCCGAGAGATATGGATTAGCCGCTCCGGTCAATACAACCTTATCGAACGAGCTATTCGAAGCATCGATAAATCGGTAACCACGCTTAAAGATTGGCAAACCTATATTCTTATCGTAGCCATAGCCAAGCGGATCGGTCTCATCAATCTCCGACTTGACGATGATACCATACATATGCTCAGACTTTGGACGCTTAGCAGGTACTGGCTTAAACTTAATCTCGGTAAGACCGGCATTTCTAATAATGCCACGCGCCTCTGTAAATGCGATAACGGTACCGCCAATCTCAGTAAACTTCTTCAAACGCTTATAAACTTTATCGCTCATAGGCAGTTTCGACTTTCCGCTTGGTACGATAATCACATCGTAATCGCTGAAATTCTTAATCTCGTGCATACGATTGATGTCGATACGGGCAGGTGTCAAACCGAAACGGCGATCGAGCATATGCCAAATCTCACCACACTCGTTTGCCCTGAAACCGTGACCTGTAATCATCGCTACGCGAGGTAACTTCTTCAATGTTTGGAACGCTTTAAGCTCAAACGGCTTATTCAAAGCTTCAACATCTACACCATTCATCTTGGCTGCGGCCATCAACTCATTGTAAATCTCGGCTGCCGACAATGGCTGATCTGCAACAGGAACATACGCAGTACCATAGCCATACTCCTTACCATTCACCTTGAAAGGCTTGGTTGCAATATCCACACGCACACCCTTGAGCAACATAGCACGCAACATATTGTGCGAGTAGAAATCCTTTGCTCCGATGAGGTATCCGTGCTCGCTATTGGCATTCACATTACCCTCGGCAAATACCAACCTCTGAACCTTATCGCCGACAAGGCCATCAATATTACCGACCTCACACTCCTGAACATTGAATGCACGCTTGATAGACCAGGTAGTAACATCGTAGAAGTGATCAACGGTATACTCTGTCAAATCCTCCCACAAACCTCTAAATTTCAAGTAATAACGCTGCTCAGCAGGAACGATATAAGAGTCGTTTGCGCTATAAGTAACGCCACCAACCTTGGTATCCTTTGCAAGCTTATAAACCTCGAAACGCTGATTCTTCATCCACTCCAACACCGCATACTCAAGACCACGGTCACCGCGTGTATTGAAGATATAGCCCTTAGTCTTCGACTCCTTAGCTAACTTTGCAGAACGGATAAAGAAGTCGCGCTGATAGTTGTGCAAGAGTTCACGATTTTGGTATGCAGCGAATACAGATACAATACTCAAATATGATTGATTGCGAGCTGTTGTTGCAAAATCGAGAACCGTACCGTTAGGCATAAGGCGTGCAAATCCGCGCGAGTTGGTCTGCTCGATAAGAATATTTACAATACCCTGGATATCTCCATAAACATCACCTCGACCCAAGTAGAAGTCATCATATGTCTGTTCCGAGAAGTGCTTTACTTTTAAATCATCGAGAATATAAGCGCTATACTTACCAACCAAACGGGCGTGATCCTGGCCCTCCATAGGTATAAGCGGATGCAGACGCTTCAAATCGCCCGGGCTATAATAAAGGCCTCGTGTAGAGCCCTGCTCGTGATTGTCGTACATCAAGTTAGGCATCCACTCGCAAGCGATATCGGCAAATGCACGACCCTCAGGGTGCTGAGTCAAAATCAAGTCGCGGTTAGCATCGTGCCAATAGTGGTTGACGCGGCTGAGTGGTATTGTTTCGTGAGAAGAGTACTCTCTTGTGTTCACATCTGCAAGACGCTGACCTGTGCTCGACTCGGCATTACACCAAGATGCAAAACGGTTGATTCCGTCAGGGTTGATACCAGGAGTAATAAGCAATACTGTATTGTCCAATATATCCAATACGGTTGGATCCTCCGATGCAACATAGAAGTATGCTACTGCCAAAGAGGCACATACAGCCGACTGCTCGTTGCCGTGTATCGAGTTGATATGGCTCACGATAGCTGGCATCTTCGACACATCCAACGACTTCGAAACCGACACATCGCTCAACTTCTGGTGCTCGGCACGAATCTCGTCAATGCGCTCGATATTCTTTGGCGAAGAGATAATAACCTCGATGATAGGTCGCTTCTCGTAAGTGGTCTCCACTCGGCGAATCTTAACGCGATCCGATACACGGGCAAGCGTATTCATATAGTTCAATACAGCGTGCCACTCAGGATAGAACTCACCAAGCTCGTAACCCAACACATCTTTTGGCTGCGGGATGTTAGGGTTGTACTTTCCCGTAAGCTTAACCTCGCCTCCATTCTTGATGTCAGGGAAGTACTTTGGAAGGAAATAGTCGAGTGTGTACTCGTACTTGCTAAATGTAGGTTGCGCCACCGCAGATAACACCGCACCCATACAAATCGCAAAAAACAAAACTAATCGTTTCATGGTAAATTTAGGTTTAAGTTTAAAATTATGTATACAGAGTCTATATGCACTTCAATTCACATTGCAAAATTAAAACTTTATTTTCTATTTTGCAATAGAGCAGAAGACCATTTTCCACCCTACCTACGCCCCTTTTCCGACCTACAATAAAAAAGTCACACAAAGCCGACAAATATCAATTATTTTTCCTATCTTTGTGGGTTCATTATTTTTTAATTAAAAAATACTACCAAAATGAAACGAATCACTCTATTAACCATGATTTTTGCAGCAATTTTATCGCTGACCATCGCCACAAAAGCTACAGCACAAAGTTCATCGTGGCCGACAATTATTCCGGCACCCGTAACTTGCAAGCTTTCATCGGTGGATTATATTCCATTCCAGAAGGTAACCATCGCAACAGATGATGCCACCGCCATCAAATGGGCGAACAGCCACTTTGCCGTGTGGTACAAGAAGCTTGCACCAAAGGTTTTACAGGTAGCATACAA
>JAFZEY010000109.1 GCA_017560455.1 Alistipes sp.
AAGGCCTGGAAGGATAGCTGCAAAATCGATGATGAACTCCGATGTGGAGTGCGAGATGATGGCTAAATTCGAGTAGTGACCCTCCGCTATCTGTGCATCAAGCTCCACATCTATTCCGGGTTGTTTATTTTCGCTCATAATAGCATATATTTATGTTGAACACTGCAAAAATATGCGAATATATTTTAAATACGCCGCTATATTCGAAAAAGTTATCAACAATCGAACTACAACTTTATATTGAGCAGGTAAGGCTCACCGCCCGAAGCGAACGATAATGTATACTCGCCGGAAGGGAGTGTCGAGAGGTTCACACTATTGCTGCTGCTTCCTGCTGACTCTCCCGAAGCAACCACATTTCCCGCAGAGTCGATAACCGAGCATTGTATCGCGAGAATAGAGGAGAAGGTCAATGATTTTTTGACTCTGTCATATTCAAAGCTTGTGTTCTTGGCGACCTCTTCGATTGTTGCCGACATTATAACCTCATCAATTACGCTATTCGATGAGCGTCTTGCATAGATCCACTCCTTATCGTTTTCGCCCTTATACATTACACGCAGACGATCTCCCGCCTCGATGGCATTTTTTATTATCACGGTTGGACTATATCCCGAAGTGCTAAGGCTTGAATCTATCAGGTTCTTTGTGTATAGAGTCCTTTTTATGTTGCCCTCTTTGTCGCAATGTGCGATACATAATTGTCCCTTAAAGGTCGATAGACCTGCATTGGTAGGGTAGATGTAACATTTTACTGCCGATTGCACATTGTAGTTTGTTACATCGGTGTGAATACCTTTGTACAATACTCCCGATATGGTCTTGGTGCCAAGCGTCAGGCAGTGCTTGTATGTTGAAGTACCATCTCTGTCGGGTGCCATATTGAAAATTGCTCGCTGGTCGTAGCAATAAGATATGTTAGGCAGGAGATAGTAACCATTGCTCGAGCCGTTCCATCCGTAGTTTATATGGAAGTAGTCGTTCGCCTTGTATCCATCTAAGACATAGGCGTGACCGCCACCGCTGGAGTTCTCTCCTCGGTGGTAGGTAGGGCCGTAGGTGTCGAGGTTTTTACGCAACATATCGAACCATTCGCTATCTTCGTAGCTTTCGCGGCGGAGATACTGCATATTCTTCGAATAACCGAAATGCTCGATTATCTGTTGCGCCATTCTGGTAATGTTACCACTTGTCGATTCGACGCCGTAGCTGATATGGATGGCTGTACCTATATCGACCATAAGTGTCGAAATGGCATCGGCTTGTGCGTCTGTATATTTGACATTCTTGTAGGTCGGTAACATCTGGTCATAATCGAATGTGCGACCTAATGTGTGATTCGGAATGGTTATCTTTGAACCTTCGCTGGTGTAGGAGTACTCCTCAGTTTCGCCGACACCTTTATCGGGGTATCTGTGGTAGTAGAATATTATGGCAGCAGCCGTTGCAACACAACCCGTGATGGCTCTTCCGTCAGTAAGTATAGGGCATTGATTGTTGTAGGGGCTGCCTTGCGCCCACTTCGCAGTTGTGTAGAGAAGCTCTTTTGTATTGCGGGTAGCGGAGAAAGTTGTCCTTCCTGCGTTGCTGTTGCTCTTTCTCGATGCTGCGATATCTTCGCACCATGCCTGCAATATGGCTTGCGCTCCTTCGGCCATATCCTCCGTGTTGAAGGTGTTGTCGTGAGAGAAGGCTATAATGTCGCGCTTGGCACAGTCATCACCCGCAATGATAACAAAACCATCGGCATCGGTGCGATTGTAGATGTACATCAGAGCCTCATTGCTCGCCTCCTCTGCGCTTTGTGTGCGTGTCGGATTGCTGTATGGTGCAGATTGTTCCATGCCGAAGCCCGCCCATTCGAGCTTTAACGCCGGTGCCGAGCCGCTTCGTGTCGCGGATGTTGAGGAGAAGAAGTTAGCCGCTATTTCGCGTGCGCGCTTCTCGCCGATGGGCGCAGCCGTCAGCGTGAGACTCAATAATAAGAGAGATATGGTTAAAATTTTCTTCATCTCGTATTGATGTGTTTAGAAGTTCGATAAATCAACCGCCGATATACCATAAATGCTGTTGAACTTAACTTTTTGGGCATTTCGTACATTTATGGTTATATTGTGGCTCTCCAACAAATCGACATAGTCGCGTCTTGTTACCAATCCCAATACAGAGATGTTTCCGTCGCTCCAATCGACGTATCCCCAGATATCTGTTGCTCCGGAGAGCTCGGGTACAACCACCGAGGAGGTTGAGTATGATACAGAGATGGTCTGGAATTCAATATCGTCTACATTGATGGTAGCCATAGGTTGCACGGTGTTGCGCTTCATTATGATGCTCTTGCTTGTACCCTGAATAAATTTCGAACCATCTGTGAAATTTACCACCAACGTAAAGCCCTTTTCAAACTCGACAGGTCTAACCGAGAAGATGAAGTCGGTCGGTGTATCACTCAATTGAACACCCTCGCCGCAGTCGAGAGTTACGCTATGGCTCTTTGTACCCCATACGGAGACGGTTGGCTCGTCAAGATAGAATCCGAAGCGACCTGCGATATCTGCCGATTTGGTATTTTCGGTTAGTACGATATCTTTGACCGTCTTGCTTCCGGTGAGTTTTATGTGTATAAATCCGAGTAGATTTTCGAATTCAAAATTTACTCCGTCATCACTTACGCCGAACAAAACGAATGATTTCGGGTCACAGCCGTTAGGGTTGTAGTACTGTTTGGCCATTCCGGCCTTTGGAATGTACAATATCAATTGATCACCGATAGAACTGAAACCGCCGTAAGGGGTTATGGCGTAGTATTTATTGTCGTAATATTTGCTCCAACCGATGTTGTCTATAACGGTTTTATAGGTTATATTCTTCTCGTAGAGATTCAAGTCGGGGATAGCCGTAAAAGTTCCTCCTCGTGCACCAGTCTTGCCGTCGAAGGCGTAGGCACAGAATCGACCCGGACCGATAACATAGATGGTGTCGCGCTCCAACCAACTCATCTTCATGTCGGTAGAGAGTTGAGCACGGTCGCCCTCCTTCAATTTTGCATAGACGACCTCACCATTCGAGATATTTACATGAATATCCTCTGTGAGATCTTGTACACACGAGCATAATGTGCTTGCGAGCAGGATGCAAGCAAGGTAATTGTATAATTTTCTCATAACTACCAATCTATTTCAGGATTTACCTCGGGGTCTTCGAGTGTGTTGGCAAAGCCCATCTCTACCTTGCACATCACCATATGGAGCTGTGGCGCGAGATACTTTTTGTCTATTTTGTTGGTTTTCATCTTATGTCTTAATTCAATTTGTGTCCAAAATCTGTGCGTGGCTGATGCTGCGCAATGTCGATGCGGCCAACATTTGTTTCGTAGCGAGATATATTCTCCTCTAACGAATAGAGCAATCGCTTGGCGTGCTCCGGAGTGAGAATTATGCGGCTCTTAACCTTTGCCTTTGGAAGGCCTGGAAGGATAGCTGCAAAATCGATGATGAACTCCGATGTGGAGTGCGAGATGATGGCTAAATTCGAGTAGTGACCCTCCGCTATCTGTGCATCAAGCTCCACATCTATTCCGGGTTGTTTATTTTCGCTCATAAT
>JAFZEY010000110.1 GCA_017560455.1 Alistipes sp.
ACCAAGTACGAGATGCAGCTCCGCAAGGTATATCCCGAGGTGCGAAATGGTCAGTTTAAGGCCGACTTCCGCTTTGTGGGCGACGCTCCCGAGAATATCCGCAGCGGTCAGACCTACTACCTCAACCTGCAACTTGGCGAGGCTGCCGAGGCAATCTTGATACCTCGTGGCTCGTTCTATCAGGCGACGGGCGGTCGTTGGATCTATGTTGTTGATGCCTCGGGCGAGAAGGCCTACCGCCGAGAGATTCGCATCGGAAGACAGAATCCGCAGTATTATGAGGTTGTCGAGGGCTTGCAACCCGGCGAGAAGGTAATCGTTTCGAGCTACGACAACTTTGGAGATAATGAAGTGCTTATTTTGAATCAATAAAATTTGACTTATGTATATCAGAAATTTTCTAACCCTGCTTCGCCGTTACACCACATCATCGGTACTAAATATTGTGGGTATGGCAGTAGCCTTTGCTGCGGTATATCTAATCGCCGTGCAGGTAACATTCGACTTATCGTATAACCGAGTAATAAAGAACTCGGAGCGAATCTATCGTTTGGATCACCCATCGTGGTCGGAAGATGGGCACTGGGTATGGTATTGGAATCGACGCATTCCTGCGGAGATGTGTGCTGGATGTCCCGAAGTTGAGTCTTCTGGTGCGATTGATATGGTAGGAGGTTATGGCGCTTCTCAAAACCAAAATGAGTACTCAATTAAACGCAATTCAACCATTGAGAATTTCAATATCAGCGTTGGAAGTACAGAACTTAGTGGCTTAGATGTCTTTCCTTTTGAGTTTATTGCAGGTGGCATTGACGAAGAGTTCAAGGCAAACTATGGAATGATTATCTCTGAGACTGTAGCCAAGCGTTGCAACTTGAAAGTCGGCGATAGAATCAACTATGGTCGCGGAGCAACAAATCAGGCACAGCGCATCATCTCTGGTATCTACAAGGATTTTCCAAAACCCTCAACAATGGCATATAGCGAGGGCTATGTTATTATGTCTGAATATGGACCTGAAGATGAACCAAACTGGGGCATTTCCTACTATGTCTTACTTCGTGAAGGCGCTTCTCGTGAGGAGGCAGAGCAGCGAATGCTCGAATATGTTATCGATGACTGCGAGCAACGAGGATTTTCTGAAGAGGAATACAAGCAGCAACTTGCACTTATCACCCCTCGTTTAACACCTATTGCAGACCTATACTTCGCTGATGACACCCAAGCTGAATGGATGCAAGGTAGTCGCACAACGACCTACACACTGATTGCTATCGCAGTGTTGATTCTCGTAATCTCGTTTATCAACTTTGTGAATTTCTTCTTTGCATTGATACCGAGCCGAATCCGCGCGGTCAATAACTACAAGATTTTCGGTGCTCCAACTGCGAAACTACGCCTGAACTTCCTCGTTGAAACAATAGGCCTGATTCTCGTATCGTTGTTTGGTGCGGCCGTTATTGTGGTGCTGTTTGCCGACACACCACTCAAAGAGTATATCTCAACCTCGGTTGCTATTGATGAAAATTGGTCGTTGGCAGGTGCTATTGCTTTGGGCGTGATTATCTTTGGTGTGGTGGTATCAATCTATCCCGCGTGGTATATTACCAAGTTCTCACCGGCATTTGTTATCAAGGGTGATTTCTCGGCATCAAAGTCCGGTCGCATATTGCGTTATACGCTTGTGGGTGTGCAATATACAATCTCTATTGCGCTGATTATCTGCTCACTGTTTGTCTATCGTCAGCACCAATATATGCTCACCAAGGAAATGGGCTTCGATAAAGAGAATCTTTTGGTTGCCACCCTGCCTTACGAGGCTGTAAATGGTCAATGGAGTCAGGTATTGGATTACACAAAGCGTGATGCGCTCATCGACCGCCTGATGCAAAATCCGCAAATCAAAGATATTGCGATGAGCCGTGGCTCAATCACTAACCCTGTTATGTCGTGGACTCGACAAGTTAGTTTGAACGAAAGTCAAGCGTTTACAGTTCATGTTGTTTCACATAACTTCTTACAGGTAATGGGTATTGATATCGTCGAGGGACGTGACTTTATGCCGTCTGATGAGCTTACTGAAACCGGAGCCTTGATATTCAATGAAACAGCAGCAAAAGAGTTTGAGCTAACAGCCGAATCCTCAATAGACGGTCATATAGACGGTGAGAAAACTCCTGTCGTAGGAATTTGCAAGGATTTTAACTTCCAGTCGGCACACTACGATGTTAGACCATTCACATTTCTAATCTATGGCAAGTATGGTTTC
>JAFZEY010000016.1 GCA_017560455.1 Alistipes sp.
AGCGGTCTTGAGCTCGCAATGGGTAAGGCATATAACTTCACTGCAGTAATCAGCAACGAGACTTTGGCATTGCCAGCTATCGAGTTCACTGCTACTGTTCAGGATTGGGATGAGCCAACTATCGAGAAGGAGGTTGACTACTACTACGATGCAGAGACAAACACATATAGCGTTTCTACTGCCAACGGTTTGAAGGATGTTGCTGCAAAGATCAACGCAGGTGAGCTTACTGCAAATGTTGTGTTGATGAACGATATCGACCTCAGCACAGCTACTCGTTCAGGTGCTAATTGGACTCCAATCGGTTTGTCGAGCAGCCTTGGTGGCGGTTTGACTTATACCGGTAATTTCGACGGCCAGAATCACACTATCTCGAATATGGTATGTGAGCGTGCTGATGTAGCAGGTTTGTTCGGTTACAAGTATTATGGAACAATTAAGAATGTTAAAATTGCTAACGCAACTATCAGTAGCAACCACTATGCAGGTGGTATCGTTGCTTGGGTACTCAACAACCGTGGTAACACAAGACTTCCTCTCGTTGTAGAGAACTGCCATGTTGTAAATTCGACTATCACTTCAACTCCTGAGTTGGTGAATGGTTCGTATGACAATGGCGACAAGGTTGGTGGTCTCGTAGGTTACGCTTACTTTGGCGATGCAGATTCTGCTCCTAACGAAGGTGCTAAGTTCGCAAACTGCTCGGTAGTTAATACTACTGTTAAGGCTTACCGCGACTTTGGTGGTCTTGTAGGTTATGCTTCGTATGTGGCTATCGAGAACTGCACAACAAATAACGTAACTCTCGAGCAGGATCTTACTCACGACTACAAGGCACCTAACACCCCTACAACTTACGGCGAAACAATCGGTCGTAACGAGGGTGGCAATACCGTAGATGGCAACGTGTACTTGACTGATGGTGTTACTAACGATGAGGAGGGTAATTACTACATCTACAATGCAGCCGGTTTGAAGTGGTTGGCTGATGAGGTTAATAAGTATAGCAACTATGAGTATCCATTTAAGGATAAGGTTGTATACTTGACTCAGGACGTTAACTTGAATGGTGTTGAGTGGACTCCAATTGGAGACTATCGTTTCTCGGCAAACCGTTTCTGCGGTACTTTTGATGGTCAGAATCATACAATCTCTAACTTTAAGATTACTAAGAAGACTGACAAGAACGATTCTAACAAGTCTTCATACGGTTTCTTCGGTAATGTTGAGGGTACTATTAAGAACCTTACAATTGCAAATGCAACAGTAAACTCTTATGCATACACTGGTGCTCTCGCAGGTCGTTTGAATAGTGGACTTATCGAGAACTGCCACGTTGTTAATTGTGCCGTTTCGAATACCTACTGGCAGGGAGGTATTCTTCTTGGTCAGGTGAACGGCGAGAACAATAATCCAGTTGTACGCAATTGTTCGGTAAAGAATTCTTCTATCACATCAAAGTCTGCTATTGGTGCAATCACTGGACCTGTTACTGCAACTAAGGGGGGTAGCGCAACATTTGAGAAATGTGTGGTAGAGAAGTGTCAGGTTATTCAGAATGGTTCATTCGGAGGTTCATACGATAACTATTTCGGAACAATGTTCGGATATCTCGAGGCAGATGCAACTTCAAGAATTGATGTAAATAACTGCGCAGCAGTTGATACTACTGTCAAGGGTGAATCAAATGCAATTTTTGCAGGTGATATCGATGGTAATATCTATGTTAACGGTGCAATTCCGGTTGCTACTGCTGAGGAGTTGACGGTAGCTATCAAGGCTGGCGGTAACTACATTCTCCTTAACGACGTAGCTTTGGATGCTCCTATCCAGATTGATGGTAAGAACTTTGTTCTTGATGGTAATGGTTGTAAGATTGGCCAGAGCAGCGAGTACCCAGCACAGGGAACTGCCGTTGCTGCACTCATACACCCAATCGGCGGTAATGTAGTTATCAAGAATGTAGTATTTGATGGTGTTAAAGTTGATGCAGCTATCCGTACCGCAGGTACTGAGTTCCTTCTTGAGAATGTAACTGTTAAGAATTGTAACCACACCAAGGATCAGGGTTTGCTTCGTCTTTTGGGTCAGAACACAATTAAGAACTCGACCTTCGTAAACAACACTTGCAGAATGGTTGTTTCTCTTAACTTTGACGGAAATGGCACTGTAACATCTCCACAGTTGGTAGAGAACTGCGTATTCGAGGGTAATACTTGCAATACAACTGCTGTAGTTTACTACGCTGAGGGTGGTAGCGCAACAATTGATGGCAATAAGTTCTTGAACAATACTTTGAATGTATCAAATGGTGCAACCGTATATTTGGGATTCAAAAAGAATTGCACTGTCACAAACAACTTGTTTGACGGTAACACAGTAACTGCTACATCGAAGCGTTCTTCTGGAGGTTTGATGGTTGGTAATGCCGCTGTTGTTACGGGCAACAGTTTTGTAAATAACACCGTAACTGTAAATGGTCAGACCGGCTATGGCAACGATGTTTGCGCAAGTCCTTACTATGCTCCTATCGATCTTAGCGGTAACTATTGGGGTGGTGGTGCTCCGGTTGAGGGTGATGACTACTACAAGGAGTATAATAACTACGAGGTTATCATCAACGACTACCTCACAACTTGGGGAAACTAATAAAGTTTAACCTTAAATAATAACTGCGCCCTTCGAATGAGGGGCGCAGTTTTGTTGCTATATATAAAGCCGTAATAAGGGAGCCGTAATAGTGACTTTTTAGCCCTTTTTAGGCGGTTTTAATCGCGCGTTGCACTCTATCTATCAACTCCTGACCGAGCGCTGTTTTATCCTCGATATGCTTGAGTGTGGCACGAACAAACGGGTTGCTCTCGAAGAGTCCGCGCACCTGCTCAAAATCGCTATCCTTCTCTGCGCGTGAGCCGTCTGCTCCAAAGCCCGTGCGCGATGCGAGGGAGAACTCCTTGCGTGCATCCTCATATATCATCTGATCGAGCCATACAACCGACTCGCGCCACTGCTCCACAATAGAAACGATATTCGCAGCGGTGAGCTTCTCGGGTGCAATGCCGTAGAACTCCTCGATATGCTCATAAACCCAACTCCACTCGTAGGTGTAGTAGTTGCTGTGCATTCGCTCCCACTCGCGGTTGATATCCTTCAAGCGCGATACCTCTCCGCCTTCGATAGCCGAGATAAGGTGTTCGATTTCGCTCTTTGGCGCGATGAGTCCCGAGATGTCGGCCCACTCGCCCTTGCCAATCTCGGTGTCGGGCAGCAAACGGCGACGAATATCCTCGTCAGAGGTGAATTGAAGCTCCTCCAAGCGCTTGATGATGGAGTTGCCCATAAACTTATGTATCGCCACCTCGTAGAAGCGTATGCCGTTACGAAGGGATGAATTCTTAATCTTGGTACTGTGGAACGAGTAGATATCCGAAAGCTCGCCACTTGCGCGCTGTAACCCCTTCAAGATGTTGAGTCCCTTAATCATCTTATGCACGGTGTAGGGGCTCAGGTGGTTGAAGTTGATAAGGTCGAGGCGGTTAGGGTCGGTGCGACGATCTCGCTTCGGCCACTTCTGCACATCGCGGATAGTACCCACCGAACGCAGATTGACACCCGGAACAAGATGGGTGGTGTTGTTCTGCTCGATAAGGTAGGAGAATGGCAGATTTGTGGTGTCGGAGTTGCTGATATGACGGCCCATAACCAACGAGAAGGCTCCCACGCGTGAAGGCCACAAGATGTAGGAGTTTGAGGTGGTCTTTGCTCCACGCTCCAAGGTGCCCTGATGTATAGGGCCCAACTTGTACATATGGTTGCTCTGGTTCGAGCCCGAGCCGGCATTCATAAACGAGAACATTCCCGCGATAAGGAGTGTCGATTTGTGGTGCGTAACGGTGTAAGGGCCTGCAAAGATGGCGCATGCCTCGCCATTCTCGCCCTGGCAGTTGCCAAAGAAGAGCGAGTCCGATGCGGTGTAGCCGTGGCAGAGCTCGCAGGCCTGGCCTACGAAACATCGGCTCAACATGGCTCCGCTATCGACCTTCGAGCCACTCGATATTATGAAGTCGTTGCATACGACGCCGTGTCCGACATATACGGGGGCGTGAACATTGCTGTTGATGCTGCCATTCGAGAGGAGATTTACTCCGTTTATGTGGCAGTAGTCGCCAATGCGTACCCCCTTGATAACGCCCGAATTGGAGATTACGGCATTTGTGCCTATGGTACCTCGCTCCGAGGCGTGCTTCTCGCTATAGTAGGTGGCGATTTTACGAAGCTGCTCGATAAGTTGCGGGCGGTGGCGGTAGAGCGCCATTATATAGGCCGTATGGGCCGAGAGTTTGTCGGTGATAATCACCTCGCGACCTCCCGTCTCGTTCAGCACGGCCACTTCGATTCCGTTTCCGAAGTACGACTTGCCATCCACGACGATAAGGTCGCAGTTGTCGATGATGGTGCGCTCGCCGATAGAGTAGTTGGCGATGTAGTTGTTGATATTCTCGATAAGGCAGTTATTGCCCACCTCTACATTGTGTAGTGCAGCATTGCGAATACCCGAGTGCATCTTTATTCCGCCCTCGCGAACGAATGACTCATCGAAGATACCGAGTGTGATGTTACCCGAAAAGCGGACATTGTGGATATGGTCGGTCGTAAAGTCGGGGGCTACGCTGATGTTATCCCAGCTCTCGGCGCGACACTGTTGCGACTGCAACTGAGTAATCTCTTGCTCGGTCAATTGACGATAGGTCATATGTTGTATAGATATGTATTAAAAAATAACTTCTAAGTCTTTGAATGCTACGACTCGATCCTCGACACTACCTATCGATGTCGGGATGATGATATGTAGCGAATCTCCGCTGCGTTTCTTGTCACCCTCGATAGCCTTCAGCAGATCTCGGCGCTCTACGGGGAGCTCCGTATCAAAGCCGTACTGTTCGATAAGGGCGAAGATTCTTGCGGCATCCTGCTCGGCAATCATCTTCTCGGCAAGTGCGTATCGTGTTATGTGGTACAATCCAACCGCTACGGCCTCACCGTGCGAGAGTTTGGATGTCGATTTTTCGATGGCGTGGGCCAGCGTGTGACCAAGGTTGAGGATGCGACGACGGCCACCTTCGCGCTCATCTTCAGCTACGACAGAGGCTTTAACGCGCACACAACGGGTGATGACCTCTTCGAGTAGCGAATCATCGCTACGAAGTGCATCGAACGAGCTTCTCTCCAGGAGGGAGAACAACTCGGCATCGCCCAATATGGCGGTTTTTATAACCTCGGCAAGGCCTGCACGGAACTCGCGTGTCGGCAGTGTTGCCAGGAGTGAGGCGTCGCAAATCACAAATCGAGGTTGCGAAAATGTGCCTACCATATTTTTGAAACCTCCGACATTTACACCATTCTTTCCTCCCACCGAGGCGTCTACTGCGCCGAGTAGGGTGGTGGTGATAAATCCAAAATCGACGCCACGCATATAGGTCGAGGCAACGAATCCGGCGATATCGGTAGTGATACCTCCGCCAATGCCGAGGATGAAGGATGTGCGGTCGGCTCCCATCTCTATCAGCTGGCGATAGAGGTGGTCCAATGTGATAAGGCTCTTTGCCTGCTCGCCCTGACCGATGAGAATATACTCGTAAGGGGCAAGCAGATCGTGATGGAAGCGATCGATGCTGTTGTCCGAGATGACAATGACGCGTCTATCGGGCAGAAGCTCTTTTAGGAGAGCCTCTGCCTTACCAAAATAGACGCAATTGCCATTTGTAACATCGATACGATTCATCGTTTATATCGTTACGATAGATATTACTCCTCTCTATTTTTGTTGAAAAGCTGATCGATGCGATCAACAATTACTGTAACGGCACCGTCACCTGTAACATTGGTTGCAGTACCCATACTGTCGATTGCGGTGTAAGCTGCAATCATAAGGCCGAGCATCTCCTCGTTAAATCCGAGTGCCGAGCTCAATACTGCCAATGCTGCCATAACGGCACCTCCAGGTACGCCCGGAGCTGCAATCATTGTTACGCCCAACAAGCATATAAACTCAACGAACATTCCAGACTCAATAGGCATGCCCTTGAAAATCATAAATGCGATAGCGAACGATGTGATATTTGCCATCGAACCCGAAAGGTGGATTGTTGCACAGAGCGGAATAGTGAACGATGCGATAGAAGGACGAACGCCCAACATCTTTGCGCGCTCGAGAGTTACAGGGATAGTTGCAGCTGAAGACTGTGTGCCGACAGCTGTCAAGTATGCAGGCAACATGGTCCAGAGCATCTTGAATGGATTCTTGCGACCAACGATACCTGCTACGGTGTATTGGAATACCAAGATGCAGAGGTTCAATACCAACAATACGCCGATAACCTTCACGAAGATAGAGAGGATACCTGTAACCTCGCCCGTGATGGTCATCTTCATAAAGATACCGAAGATGTAGATTGGCAACAATGGGATGATGATGCTCTGAATAACCTTCTCGATAATCTTACCAAAGTCGCTCAAGATACCCTTGATATTCTGTGAGTTGGTAACAGCAGTGCCCAATCCCAACAAGAAGGCAACAACCAATGCGGTCATTACATCGAATACAGGCGGAATCTTTACTGTGAACCAAGGTGACAAGGTTGTTGTAGCCTCCTCAATAACGCTTGAAGAGTCGCCCATAAGTGCAGGGAAGAGGTTTGTACCTACGGTATAAGCCGCACCACCCGAGATGAGTGTAAATATATAAGCCAAGAGGGCAGTGATAGCCAAAAGACGACCTGCGCCACGACCGAGGTCAGCAATACCCGGTGCTACCAAACCAACAATCAAGAGTGGTACGATGAAGCCCAAGAACTGTCCGAAAATCTCGTTAAATGTTGCGAATGAACGAGCAATCCATTCAGGTGCTATCATACCTGTACCGATACCGAGTGCGATAGCGAGTACAATTCGCGGAATTAATCCAAGTTTAGAGAGTGAAAACTTTTTCATTGTGTGTAGTTAGTGTTAGTTATTTTTAAGCTTTATTTTGTGCAAATATACACTATTTTTTGATTTAATTTTATAATTTTGCGCGTTATTTGGATAAAAATATCGCAGCTATATGCAGAAATTACGCAATATCGCAATTATTGCCCATGTCGATCACGGCAAGACAACAATCGTAGATAAGATGATTTTGGCGGGAAACCTTCTCCGCGAGCCATCGAAAACGGGTGATCTCGTACTCGATAATAACGACCTCGAACGCGAACGAGGTATCACCATCTTGTCGAAGAATGTGTCGGTGGTCTACAAGGACTACAAGATTAATATCATCGACACTCCGGGCCACGCCGACTTCGGTGGCGAGGTGGAGCGCGTGTTGAATATGTGTGACGGTGTACTCCTCCTGGTAGATGCCTTCGAGGGTACTATGCCTCAGACTCGTTTCGTGTTGCAGAAGGCCCTTTCGCTCGGCAAGAAGCCTATCGTTGTAATCAATAAGGTCGATAAGCCTAACTGTCGCCCCGAGGTTGTAAATGAGCAGGTCTTCGACTTGATGTTTACGCTCGATGCTACCGAGGAACAGCTTGATTATAAGACTATTTACGGTTCGGCAAAGCAGGGTTGGATGTCGCATAAGTGGAACGAGAAGACCGATAGTATCGTGCCTCTGCTCGACGCTATTATCGACGAGATTCCTGAGCCTGCAATGAATGAGGGAACTTCGCAGTTGCTCGTTACTTCGCTCGAGTATTCGTCGTATATCGGTCGTATTGCTGTGGGTAAACTAACCCGCGGAACACTCGTCAATGGCCAGAATGTAACCCTCGCAAAGCGCGATGGCAAGACTATGGTTAAGACCAAGATTAAGGATTTGATGGTCTTTGATGGTCTCGGCAAGAAGAAGGTCGAGAAGGTTGAGTGTGGCGAGATTTGTGCTTTGGTGGGTATCGAGGGTTTCGAGATTGGCGATACAATCTGCGACTTCGAAAACCCTGAGCCACTCCCTCCAATCAAGATTGACGAGCCTACAATGTCGATGCTCTTTACAATCAACAACTCGCCGTTCTTTGGTCGTGAGGGTAAGTTCGTGACTTCGCGTCACATCAAGGATCGTCTCGATAGCGAGTTGGAGCGAAACTTGGCTTTGCGCGTGGAGCAGGGCTTGAATGCCGACTCGTTTGTGGTATTTGGTCGTGGTGTGTTGCACCTCTCTGTGTTGATCGAGACTATGCGTCGCGAGGGCTATGAGTTGCAGGTGGGTCAGCCGAAGGTTATCATCAAGGAGATTGACGGCGTAAAGTGCGAGCCTATCGAGGAGATGACCGTGGATTGCCCTGAGGAGTATGCAGGAACAGTTATCGAATTGACCACCCGCCGCAAGGGTACCCTTACAAATATGGAGTCGTCAAACGGCCGTACACGCCTCGAGTTTGATATCCCTTCGCGCGGAATTATCGGCTTGCGTTCGAATATGCTCACCGCTACTGCGGGCGAGGCTATTATGTCGCACCGATTGCGAGCCTTCGAGCCGTATGTAGGTGAGATAGATATGCGTACCAACGGCTCAATTATCGCTTCGGAGACGGGTATGGCATACGCCTATTCGATTGATAAGTTGCAAGATAGAGGCCGTTTCTTCATCTCTCCGATGGAGGAGGTCTATATGGGTCAGGTCATCGGTGAGCATACTCGCAGCAACGATATTACGGTAAATGTCTGCAAGGCAAAGCAGCTGACCAATATGCGTGCTTCGGGTTCTGATGATAAGGCCGTTATCGTGCCACCGAAAGTCTTCTCGTTGGAGGAGGCCTTGGAGTATATCAAGGAGGATGAGTATGTTGAGGTAACGCCAAAATCTATGCGTCTTCGTAAGATTTTGCTCAACGAGGTCGATCGTAAGCGTGCTTCGAAGTAAAGCCTACCAATATATATTATATATAGATAAAAAGTAGCGATGTTTGTCGCTACTTTTTTAGTGTATTAAAGGATAGTATGTGCCACGATACGGCCGTGGCGAGGAGTGCCATCAATAGTTGCGCCCACCACCACTCGTTTACTACTCGCAGGATGCAGTAGCCGATGGTTAGCCATACGAGCGATACGGATACGACCTTTGCGCGGAGAGGTATGGCGCGATGTTCGCGGTAGTTGCGGATATATTCGCCAAAGACCTTGTGGTTGAGTAGCCACTCATAGAGTGCGGGTGAGGCTTTTACCCACGCTGCAGCCGAGAGCAGCAGGAATGGGGTAGTGGGGAGCATCGGTAGAAATATACCCAAAACTCCGAGTGCGAATGATATGCAGCCTATGACGATTAAAAATATTCTCATTGCGAGGACAAATGTACAAATTATTTGTATATTTGTATCGTAAAACGAAAAAATCAAACCTAAAATAGAACGCTATGAATAAAATTGGTATTGCTTGCGACCACGCAGGTTATGACTTGAAGGAGTTTTTGACAGGATACCTCTCGGCAAAGGGTTTCGAGGTGTTCGATTTCGGTTGTCATTCGGAGGAGAGCTGTGACTATCCGGACTTTGCACACCCTATGGCTGATGCCTTGGAGGCAGGTGAGTTCCCACGCGCTATCGGAATCTGTGGCTCGGGTGAGGGTATGGCCATCACCTTGAATAAGCACGCCAAGGTGCGCGCATCACTCTGTTGGTTGCCTGAGATCGCCTATATGACTCGTCTTCACAACGACAGCAATGTCTTGGTTTTGCCGGCTCGCTTCATCTCGAACGAGGAGGCTGTGGAGATTCTTGATAAGTGGCTCGAGACCGAGTTTGAGGGTGGCCGTCACATTCGTCGAGTAGAGAAGATTGCAAGATAATATTTGCAACTCCTACAAAAAGAGATGGGAGGTTTAAAGCCTCCCATCTTTTATTTCTTATTAAATGCATTCATCGTGCGGTCGAGTCCTATCGAGATGTAGGAGAGTATCGCATCGCTGAATATCTTCAATCTCTCGTCCATCTTTTCGCGCTCCTCCTTGGTCCATTCGCCCAGGACATAGTCTATCTGCTGTCCGCGCGAGAAGTCGCCACCAATACCGAAGCGCATTCGTGGGTAATCTTCGCCACCGAGCATCTCGTTGATGTTCTTCAGTCCGTTGTGACCGCCGGCACTGCCCTTTTTGCGCATACGCAACTCGCCGAATGGCAGAGCGATATCATCCACCACTACAAGGAGCTGCTCCTTATCGATCTTCAACTCCGAGAGCCAATAGCGCACTGCTTTGCCCGACAAGTTCATATATGTCGAAGGCTTCAGCAGTGTGACGATATGTCCGCGATGACGGAACTCGGCCACTGCACCATAGCGTCCCGAAATAAAAGAGGTGTTGGCCTCGGCAGCGAGCCGATCCAACACCTTGAAACCTATGTTGTGGCGAGTTTCGGCGTACTCTGCGCCGATGTTACCCAAGCCGACAACTAAATATTTCATAGCAATCTACTATTGCTGGTTAGCAGCACCACGCGAAGCACGAGTTACGCGAACTGCGCAAACTGCCTGAGTTGCAGGTGATATGAACTGCAAGCCCTCGAACTGGAGGTCACCAACGAAGATAGTCTGACCAACCTTCAATGGAGTTACATCAACAACCAACTCGTCTGGGAGGTTCTCCATCAAACCGCGAACAACCAACTTACGAGCCGAGAGAGCCAACTTACCCCCGATCTTAACACCCTCTGCGTTACCTGTGAGGCGTACAGGAAGAGCGATTGCAACAGGCTGACCCTCAACTACGCGATAGAAATCGATGTGGAGTACCTGCTCACGGATTGGGTGGAACTGAGTCTCACGAACAACAGCCTTCTCGATCTTGCCGTTGAAGTCCAACTCAACGATGAATGAGCTTGGAGTGTAGATCAAAGCGCGGAGG
>JAFZEY010000111.1 GCA_017560455.1 Alistipes sp.
AGCCTCACAAGGGTAAGCCCATCGTAATCAGCCGCAAGCTCGACCAAGCGAGCGCATTGATGGCCATCTATAAGCAAACTAATGGTAAGGCTTGGACTCGCAATGAGGGCTGGGGAAACACGAAACAGGGCCTTGACACTTGGGATGGTATAACCTGTGACAGCGAAGGCAATGTAACCCATATAAAATTAGGCAACAATAACTTGCAGGGTGAGTTGCCGGATGTATTTTATGCCTTCCCTAAATTGCAACAAGTGGTTCTAAACAAGAACCAACTCACAGGCAATGTGCCTCGTTCGTTGGCTTGGCTACCTGAAAAATGTAAGGCGAACATACGGCATAACAAGTTCAAGCAGACTACGCTCTATGTTCCAAAGCATCGTCTTGCGAGTGTGGCACAGAGCATTAAGTGTTATCCTCAGCAGGAGGAGTATAAGGAGTTCCGCCTATTTATCGATTGCGATGCGGATCTCAATCCGACAAGGGGATATTATGCAGACAACGAGTGCCGTCTCTACCATAAAGCTACCGAGGGTAGGGGTGTCAATATCTATGTTGTGGGAGATGGATACGACAAGGCCGAGTATGCCATAGGCGGTACAGCCGAGTATTGGTTGGAGCGCGCTGCCGATGCTATATTTGAGGTTGAGCCATACAAGCAGTTGAAACACCTCTTCAATGTATATATCATTTATGCTTATTCGCCTGAGCGAGGTATGAATTTGATAAATAGCACTCGAAACTCACGCTTTGGCTTTTGGATAAAAAAGGAGAAGGGTATTAAGTCTCCATTATGCAACGCTCAGGAGATTTTTGATACCTGCAAAAACAGCGTAACAAATGCAGGCTTTGAGTTCGAGGCGGGCATACCTCATGTCGAAGTTGTAGGAAACTGTACTCGTGGAGGTGCTTATGCCTGGTCACGAAGTGTTATAGATGGCGACAGCAAACGAAAAATAAGATTTGCCATTAACCCTGCGGCGAGTGAGGGCTTTAACAGATTGGTTTGGCACGAGTTCTGTGGACACACCTTCGGTGCTTTGCGCGATGAGTATAGCAATAAAGGCGGACTTAACAAGACCTATAAGAAAAAGACTACAAGCGCAAATGTCGATACCGAGTCCGATCCAAAGAAGGTTAAGTGGGCAAAGTTTATTGAAGATCCACGCTATGCCGATGAGAAGCTTGGTGTATATCAGGGCTCTCTAAATTGCGCTAACCTATATCGTGCGACCGAAACGAGCATAATGAAATCCCATCGTCCGGGCCTCAAATTTAATGCACCTTCGCGTGAGGCGATATACAAAAAGGTTATGTCGATGGCATTCCCTGATTGGAAGTATGATTACGAGGAGTTCGTAAAGTTTGATATGGGCGATAAGTACTATCCGCTCACCAATAATTAAAACAGAGAGAGTTAATATATGAGTAATTTTTCGAGACTTAAAGCAGTAGTTGAGCAGGCGTGGGAGAATCGCACTTTACTCGAAAAGGAGGAGGTGCGTGCAGCAATCCGTGCCGTTGTCGAGGCTATCGACAAGGGCGAGTTGCGTTGCGCTGAGCCTATCAACATAGAGAATAGCGAGTGGCAGGTTAACGAGTGGGTTAAGAAGGCAGTCATTATGTACTTCCCGATTCAGAAGATGCGCACGATGCGTGCCGGCGAGTTGGAGTGGTACGACAAGATAGACCTTAAACACGGCTACGAGGAGCTCGGAGTGCGTGTCGTTCCTCACGCAATGGCCCGCTACGGAGCCTATATTGCTGCGGGTGCGGTGTTGATGCCTTCCTATGTAAATATAGGTGCCTATGTCGATACGTGTACTATGGTCGATACTTGGGCTACGGTAGGCTCGTGTGCGCAGATTGGTAAGAATGTACACCTCTCGGGCGGTGTCGGTATCGGTGGCGTGTTGGAACCTGTGCAGGCTGCTCCCGTTATCATCGAGGATAACTGCTTTATCGGCTCGCGTGCCATTATTGTTGAGGGTGCGCACATCTGTCGCGAGGCCGTTATCGGCTCGAATACCGTAATCACAGGCTCGACGCATATCATCGATGTTACGGGCGAGGAGCCTGTGACATATAAGGGTTATGTTCCTGCTCGTTCAGTAGTTATTCCGGGTTCGTACACCAAGAAGTTCCCTGCGGGAGAGTATAGCGTGGCGTGTGCGTTGATTATCGGCAAGCGCAAAGAATCAACCGACAAGAAGACTACGCTTAACGACGCTTTGCGAGATTTTGGTGTCCAGGCTTAAAAAATAATTGTCAATTCTCAATTGTGAGAGATGATTTATCATTTCGACATAACCGCTTCGACAAACGATGACGCTCGCGATGAGAAGTATCGCGAGGGCGATGTCGTATGGGCCGACTTCCAGACGGCAGGTCGTGGTCAGCGCGGTCACGAATGGCATAGCCGCAAGGGCGAAAACCTCACCTTCTCGGCGGTATTGGAGCCTACATTTCTCCCTATACCGAATCAGTTTTCGGTGTCGGAGGTGGTGGCATTGTCGCTCGTGGATATGCTTGCCGATTACGCTATCGAGGCGAAGATAAAGTGGACGAACGATATCTATGTCGGCGACAGAAAACTTGTCGGCATACTTATCGAGCACTCACTCGCCCCGAAAACGCTTCGTCGCACGATTGCGGGAATCGGCATAAATGTCAATCAGACCGAGTTCGACTCTTCAATTCCAAACCCCGTATCTATGGCTCAACTCCTTGGCCGAGAGCTCGATGCCGAGGAGGTGTTGGAATGTTTTCTGACGCACCTGCAACGCAACTATGAAGTGCTGCGCGAGGGTGGTGCCGAGGTGTTGCATAGCCGCTACAACAGCCTGCTTTATCGCCTGAACGAATATCATACTTATGCACTTCCGAGTGGCGAAAAATTTAAGGCTGCAATTCGCGGTACGGAGCCTTCGGGGGCGTTGAAATTGGAAGATGAAACAAAAAAAATAAAAGATTATCTATTCAAAGAGGTGGAATTTATAATTTTTTAGTTATCTTTGTAGCTAGCAAACGAAACTTATTAACTAATTAACTATTACAACTATGGCAAACATTCCTGCTGAATTGAAGTATTCGAACGACCACGAGTGGTGTCGAGTAGAGGGCGAGTACGCCTATATTGGTATCACAGATTTCGCTCAGAGCGAGCTTGGCGATATCGTTTATGTTGATGTCCAGACTGAGGGTGAGACTCTTGCTGCCGGAGATATCTTCGGTACTATCGAGGCTGTGAAGACCGTTAGTGATGCGTTTATTCCGGTTTCTGGTGAGGTTGTTGAGGTTAACCCTGCAATCGACGCTGATCCTGCACTCGTAAACAAAGATCCATACGGCGAGGGTTGGATGATCAAGGTTAAGATGTCTGCTCCTGAGGAGGTTGATACTCTCCTTTCTGCAGATGATTACACAGCTTTCATCGAGAAATAATCACTCGTTGAAATAGTTGGAAATGCGGGCTAAGGTTTTAGTCCGCATTTCTATTTTTTTGTATTGCCATTATTGTATATTTTTCTTACCTTTGTAAGAAATTGAGGAGACCTATGGAGTTGATGGCATTTGTAATTGCAGTTGTAGCGGTGGCGGTGGGTGCTGTATGTGGCTACTTTGTGGCGCGAACACGCACTATCGCAGCCGAGACTCTTCTTGCACAGAGGGGTGAGGAGAACGAGAAGATAAAGTCGGAACTCGCGGCGAGTCGCGGCGAGAGTGTTGCTTTGCGCGAGGAGAATACATCGTTGCGCACCGAGAATGCGCGTCTTGACGAGCAGCTACGCCAGCAAGCCGAGGAACGCAAGTCGCTTCGTGCCGAGTCGGAGATGGTATTCCGCGAGATTGCTACCTCTATCTTCGATGAGAAGTCGAAGGTTATGCGCGAGAATAACAACTTGCAGTTGGGTGAGATTTTGACACCATTCAAGAGTGACCTCGAAACCCTGAAAAAGACTATCAACGACTGCTATATTGGCGAGATGAGCGAGGTTAAGTCGTTGAAGGAGCAGGTCAAGGACCTCAAAGACTTGAACAATACGATTGGTCGCGAGGCGAAGGAGCTGACCATGGCGCTCAAAGGCAACTCGAAGGTGCAGGGCGATTGGGGCGAGATGCTCTTGAAGCAACTGCTTGAAAAGTCGGGCTTGGAAGAGGGAGTGAACTACACACTGCAAGCGACCGAGAATGAGGATGGCACAAAGATAAAGGGTGAGACGGGCGGTCAGCTGCGCCCCGATGCTATATTCTATCTCCCCGAGGGAAAGAATCTCATTATCGACTCGAAGGTGTCGCTTACGGCATATACAAACTATATCAACGCCTCGGTCGAGGATCAGCCTGCGATGCTTGCAGCGCACCTGCGCTCTATCAAGGCGCATATCGACGAGTTGGCACGCAAGGAGTATCCTAAGTATGTTAAGAATTCGGCCGACTTTGTGATGATGTTCGTGCCGAACGAGGGTGCTTACCTCGCAGCGTTGAATGCCGACAAGGATTTATGGGAGAATGCCTACAAGCGCCATATCGTGATAATCAGCCCAACCCACCTTATCTCGGTGTTGAAGTTGATGTATCAGCTATGGATGCGAGATAAGCAGACGAAGAATGCACTGAAAATAGCCGACGAGACGGGTAAGTTATACGATAAGTTTGTCAATTTTGTCAGCGACTTAGAGGATATCGGCAAGCACCTCGAAAGGGCGAATATGTCGTACGAGGAGGCCTTCAAGAAGTTCTCTACGGGCAAGGGAAATCTTCTCTCTCGCGTAGAGGGAGTTCGTGAGCTCGGCATTAAGACGGCAAAGCGACTTAGCGTAAAAGAGGAAGAATAGATTGAAAAACACAGAATAACGATGAAAAAAGCACTTTATTTACTTTTGGCGGTTCTCGTAGTGGGTTGTACCAATCACGAGGAGCAGGATTTGGCTACTGAGCTTGGTATTCCGAGACAACTCCATGCCTCGTACGAGCAGATGACTACCCGTACCGTGGTTGAGGATGGCCTCCATGCAAATTGGTGTGCGGGGGATAAAATCTCCTACTTCCACCGCATGAATAGCAACTTGCAGTACCAATTGCAGGGTGCGCCAAATTCGCAGGAGGAATACAGTCTGTTCCAGCGCCGAACAAGCAGTATAAAGAAGGGTAGTGCGCTCACCTACTGCTATGCCGTATATCCATACTCGAATGATATCACAATCGACTCCGAGGGTGATATCTCGGTTGAGATTCCCGAGGTTCAGCACTATGCCGAGAATTCGTATGGTGCAGGTGCTGCACCTATGGTTGCCATTTCGAATGGTGGCGAGGATGAGGTTTTGCAGTTTAAGAATGCTACCGGATTTTTGAAGCTGCAACTCTATGGCAGTAATCTTGTTGTGAAGAGGGTAGAGTTGAGTGGTAATGCCTCCGAGAAGTTGGCGGGCGAGGCTACAATCATCGTAAAGCCAAACTCTAATCCTAAAATAGTTATGTCAGACCTCTCGACCGAGAAGGTGGTGTTGGATTGTGGCCAGGGTGTTCAGATTAGCGGAGATTCGGCACAACCGACTGCCTTCTGGTTTGCACTCCCCGAGATGCTGTTTATCGAGGGTTTCACTGTAACGGTATATGATGCAGACGGGACTCCGTATGCGATGAGCACATCGGATAGCTATATCATCTCTCGAAATACCATTCAGTCGATCGAGGCTATGGATGTAAGAGAGGGTGCGAATATCAATGTAGGAGGGGATAAGGAGAGCACTATCCTCTATATCTCGGAGCGTAGCGGTGGCTTGCGTTCGGGAACGACCATCGGTGAGAATACTTGGAGCGACTACTCGGTATTGCTCAATGGCGAGAAGTATGGTGTCAATGTCGATAATCGCAATAAACCATATATACAGGTTAAGCGCAACGAGAACGATGAGTACAAGGCTGTGCTTGTAAATGCTGAAAGCGAGAAGTGGTATGCGTCAACTCCTTACGAGAGTCTTGTGCTGCCTTGCTCGCAGTTCGATTTTAACTCTGCAGCCGCAATTCATTCGTTCCCTATGTATGCGACTTACAACAAGGAGGATGGTCGCAACCTTATCTTTAACGATGGATTTGCTCTCTTGCGCCTTCGTTTAAGCGGTGCGGGTAATATCACATCCGTAAGAGTGGAGTCGCCAAGCAAATATACTTTGGCAGGCGTGACAGCGCAGGTGGCTGACAATGGAACTGTTTCGGTTGATAATGGTACAAATTTCGTGGCTCTCAACTGTATAAATAAGGGCCGCTTTGCAGCGCTCAACTCTTCCGAGAAGCGCGATTTTTACCTAATGGTTGCTCCTGGCGATTATAGCGATGGCTTGCGTATTTCGGTATGCGATAACATCCATAGGGCAGCATTCTACGATATTGCAAATCTGAAACTTGCCGCGGGCGACATCTACACTCTCGACAAGGAGTATCAGCCGAACGAGAGTCTTGTCTTCTATGAGGGCTTCGATAACTGCGTGTGGGGTGGCGATATTATGCGTGGCTCGGCCGGAGTAGGATTTGCTCCCGACAACTCGAATGTTTCGTGGAATAACTGCCTCGACCGCGATGGCTATGCCGAGGCTTTGACTATGGTACCGTACAATACCGCAGGAACAGCCTTTATTCAGTCGAATGACTACAATGATGTAAATGGTCGTGATGTCGCCACATCGCACCAGGTTTCCGATAGCTATATCGAGAGTCGTAACTTCGGAGAGGAGAAATATCTCTACCGCGCCCAGGAGTATCCGGGATATATCGCCGTTGGCGCGGGTAATACGGGCCGAGGCATGTATACCTCTCCAATCATTAGCAATGTGAAGGGCATCGGCACCTTGAAGGTGAAGATTCGATTTGCTATGCAAGCGGGCTTTAATGGTATATTCGAGACTATCATCGAGCGCGGAGCGAGAGTTACAGCAGCCAAGCTTGATGGCAAGGATTTGACTCTCGACTCTTCGAACTTCTCGCACAAGGTGTCGGCAATCCTCTCGTTGGACAAGTCGCAACTCATAGTACCGCAGAGTGCGGCTGCAGCGAAGGTGTGGCAGACCCTGGAACTCGAACTTAGCGATGCTGCAAACGGAGTGAGAGTGTTGTTGAGAGATCAGCTCACAGCAAGTGGTGTTCACGGCATATATGTCGATTGTATCGAGGTTGTGCAGGTGGATGAGTGGAAGAGGGATGACTCGACCTTGCGCGTGATTTTGTGGAATATACAGAACGGAATGTGGGCAGACCAGCATCAAAATTACGACAACTTTGTCGAGTGGGTGAAGAAGTGGAAT
>JAFZEY010000112.1 GCA_017560455.1 Alistipes sp.
CCGCGGTCGCCCATCTTTGCAAGGATAGCAGCCTCAGCCATTGATGGAATATTGGCATTTACCAACTCCATTGCCGAGATACAAGCGATCTTTGGAGTAGGAATCTCGAGAGTGCGAGCAACATCTGCAAGATACTTGATAAGAGTCTGCTTTGTCTTCAAATCTGGCAATGGCAACACTGCGATATCCGAAGCGAGGAGCAACTTGTGATAGCCTGCCCACTCGAATACCGATACATGACTCAATGTACCCTTTGGAGGCAACAAACCCTCCTTAATGATACCGCGCATATACACATCGGTCGAAACCAAGCCCTTCATCAAGACATCAGCCTCGTTAGAAGCTACCGCCTTAACTGCTGCTGCAACAGCCTTTGCAGGGTTCTTCTCATCAACTATACCGAAGACAGAAACATCGATACCCAACTCTGCGCAAGTCTTCTCGATAACCTCCTTGTCTCCGAACAATGTAGCCTCTACCAAGCCCTCATTGTAGGCATCGTATACAGCCTCAATAGTGTGTGCATCCTGTCCGTATGCTACTGCCAAACGCTTGCGACCGCGAGCGCGAGCAGCCTCTACCATCTCTGATAAATGTTTCATTTTTATTAGTTTTTAATTCTTAGTTAATCAACCTGTAAGTATCCTGTGCAATAACCAACTCCTCGTTTGTAGCGATTACAGCAACCTTGACCTTCGAGTTCTCGGTCGAGAGAATCTTATCAACACCGCGAGTAGCCTTATTTACAGCTGCATCGATCTCGATACCCATAAACGCCATGTTGTTAGCAACCCACTCGCGCAACTCCGGTGAATTCTCGCCAACACCACCTGTAAAGACTACCAAGTCTACACCGCCCATCATAGCGGCATACTTACCAACATACTGCTTTACGCGGTCGAAGTACATATCGCGAGCGATGATTGCACGCTCGTTACCTGCATCGTAAGCATCGTCGATATCGCGCATATCGCTTGATACGCCCGAGATAGCAACAACACCCGACTTCTTATTGATCATTGTATTAATCTCAGCAAAGTTCATACCCTCCTTCTCTGCGATATAGAGCACTGCGCTCGGGTCTACATCACCGCAACGAGTACCCATCATCAAACCATCAACAGGTGAGAAGCCCATCGAAGTGCAGTACGACTTACCATTCAATACAGCAGTTACCGAACCACCGTTACCAACATGGCAAGTGATAATCTTTGAATTTGCAAGAT
The DNA here is from genome assembly GCA_017560455.1 of Alistipes sp. Lineage (GTDB taxonomy): Bacteria > Bacteroidota > Bacteroidia > Bacteroidales > Rikenellaceae > Alistipes. The sequence continues at coordinate 1,227 of JAFZEY010000112.1, forward strand.
CGAGACCGCAGAACTCAGCACCACGCTTTGCTACGAACTTGTGGCTTGTTCCGTGGAAACCGTAACGGCGTACGCGATACTTCTCGTAGTACTCCATTGGAAGAGCATACAAGTAGTTCACAGCAGGGATAGTCTGGTGGAACGATGTATCGAATACTGCAACCTGTGGAACAGATGGCAAAACCTGCTCGATCGAGAGGATACCCTCCAAGTTTGCAGGGTTGTGCAATGGAGCGATTGCGAAGAGCTCCTTAACCTTAGCCTTAACATCCTCAGTAACAACGCAGCTATCAGCGAAGTACTCTCCACCGTGAGCCACACGATGACCTACAGCCTTCACATCGTCGAGCGAAGCGATAACACCGTGCTCTACATTTGTCAATGCGTCGAGCACAAGACGAATACCTGTAGTGTGGTCAGGAATCGGCTGATGGAGGCTAAACTTATCCTTACCAACAGGCTTATGAACGAGGTCGCCCTCTGCCAAACCAATACGATCTACGATACCCTTTGCGAGCAACTTATGAGCAGCTGCCTCTACATCAAGAACCTGATATTTAATTGAGGAGCTACCGCAATTCAATACTAAAATAACCATAATTTTATACTTTTATGTGATTTGTTTCGTTAATGATACAAAGATAGTAAAAATCTTCGATGTAGAGCCAAATAATGCAACTTTTTTACTATCTTTGTAGATATGAAAAGATTATTCGCGATTTTTATCTTTACATTCTGTTCGTTGATGGTAATTTCGGCCAAACCATACACCATCAACGATATACCTAATGTGCAACTATCCAACCCTCATCGCTACACATCAAACCCCGACGGAATTCTCTCTGCCGAGGCTGTTCGGGCGATAGACCTCGCTTGCGACTCGTTACGCACAAAGGGTGTGGCACAGGTGGCTGTTGTTGCCGTTCGCGATATCGCAAGCAACGATGTGTTCACCTTCGCACACCGACTCTTTTCGAAGTGGGGCGTAGGCACAGAGAAGACCGATAACGGCCTGGGTATCATACTCGTACTCAACAAACGAGAGATTCGTTTCGTCACGGGATACGGCCTGGAGGGCGTACTCCCCGATGCTCTTTGCAAGCGTATTCAGCAGCAATATATGGTTGGACCTCTCGGCCGTGGCGACTACGACAAGGGCATGATTGAAGGCGTAGCAGCGGTGGCCACCCTACTCTCCTCGGGCGAATTGCCAATCGTAGCTGAAGATGAACTCACAAGCGATGAGATTCTCGCCATCTTCACCACAATGTTCGCGATGTGCGCGTTATTTATATTGATAATCTTTATGATTAATCGCGCCGCTCATCGTTGCCCGAAGTGCGGAAAGCATCACCTAAAATTAACCAATAGCCAAATCGTACAGAGCAATCGTTCGCATCAGGTTATAGCAAAGACTTTTGTATGCCCCGACTGCGGACACTCCATAATAAGACACATACACGAAGAAAAGACTCCGATTATCATCATCGGCGGAGGTCGCGGTGGCGGTTTCGGAGGTGGTGGCTTCGGCGGAGGCGGCTTTGGAGGTGGCAGCTTCGGCGGCGGAGGTGCAGGATCACGATTTTAACGAATTCAAAAACTAAATATTAAAAAACTAAACTTATGAAAAAGAGCATTTGGATTATTGTAGCCGCTGCAGTTATCGTATGTGGCTACTGCTGGACAACCTACAACACATTGGCAAAACTCGGACAGGGAGTCGAGACCGCTTGGGCTAATGTAGAGACGCAGTATCAGCGCCGTGCAGACCTTATTCCCAACCTCGTATCGACAGTTAAGGGATACGCTAAGCACGAGCAGGAGACCCTCGACCAGGTTGTAGAGGCCCGCGCAAAGGCATTGGCAGGCGGAGCAAGCATTGAAGAGTATGCTGCAGCACAACAGCAGGTTACCACCGCACTCGGTCGCTTGATTGCCATTTCGGAAAACTACCCTGACTTGAAGGCAAACACCAACTTCTTGGAGTTACAGGCACAGTTGGAGGGCACCGAGAACCGCATTGCCGTAGCTCGCAACAACTCCAACGAGGTTGTTAAGGCTTACAACACATATACTGTAACCTTCCCTTCGAATCTCATCGCCAAGATGTTCGACTTCGAAAAGAAGCAACTCTTCGCAGCAAGCGAGGGTGCGGCTCAAGCTCCGAAGGTGGAGTTTTAACCACCCGCGATAATAAAACAGATAGAGGTTATCCCACACGGAGATAACCTCTATATATTTTTCTATGCTTGACGCACAACACCGCCGCTAATCGAAAGCCGTCGTATTGTAGTGCTTCTTCACATACTCGATTACAGCTGTAGCCACCGATTTAGCCGCCGCTGCTCGTTTCGCTTCATCATTACGCACTGTGCTTCCGAATTCGAGTTGTATTGCATCTACGGTTCCACCATACTCGGCTGACGAGCCCTGAGATTTACTGATATATCCACCACTGAAATAGGTTTCACTACTAGCAGGATTAAGCTTTCCCGAGCGTGGCACACAAGCAAGCCCTGCTTTTTTCAGATAATCGCCAAAAGAGAACTCACCACGAAGCAACTCCACAAACGAGAGATTATTCTTATTTTTCAACGAAAGCGAATAGATGCTCGACTTCTGGGCACACTTCTCGTCTGCCATCAACTCATCATCGGTTTTAGTTAATTGCTCTTTCGACAATAAGTAGCCTATCTCCACCTGCTGAACCTTGTGACCATGACCATGAATATCCAACAAGATGCCCACACCGAACTTATTCTCTACATCCGTACTAGCCATAGTCAGACGTTCGTGATATGCATCATAGACTATTTCGTTTGCAACAGCATAAGCTCCACTAACATACGGAATTGCGCATTGCTTATGACGATTTAGGTCGATATATGCACGATGCTGTTTCGCAAGAATCAGATAAGGATATTTGCCGGTCTTCTCATATATTGCCGCATCAATAAGTCGCGCCAAGGTCATTGTGTACGCATCCTGATTCTTACTAAAACTGCAACTACAATTAGGGTCTTTGCGATTTGATTCTTTTCTCTCCACCAACGACTTTTCATTCACAGTTCCACCCTTAGTGGTACTACCGTGTGGTGCAGATATAATTATCGGAATATTTCCCGTTCTGTACTCGACCATGCAATCAATTATCGTATCACGCTTAAAAACCTCAGGCTGAGACACATCCGGCGTACCAGGAGGTGGAAAATCTGGTTCAGTGCATGCAAATACTGCCAACACTAACATCAAGGATAGTAGTTTTTTCATAATATTTTTTAGTTAGTAATTTTCATCATAGCCCCCATAAATTTCTCACGCCACACACCACCGTTACTTACCAAAGGCGTTCGTATAGTAATGTTTCTTCATATACGATATCACGGCCGAGACGAGAGAATAGGCTGTATCTTCGCAATTTGCGCTCTTTCGTGCCGTAGAATCAAACTCAAGCTGAATAGCATCTATCGTGCCCCCTACATTCGATGCCGAGCCGTGAGCCTTATTTATATATCCTCCACTCAAATATATCTCATCACCAGGATTAGGTTTCTTAGATCGTGGAACGCAAGGAAGTCCGGCTTTATGAAGATAATCGCCAAACGAAAACTCCCCACGAAGTAACTCCACAAACGAGAGGTTAGTTTTATTCTTCAACGAAAGCGAGTAAATGCTCGACTTCTTGGCATACTTATCATTTGCCGACAACACCTCATCCGACAGCCCCAAATCCGAAGATGATAGAATATAACCAAGCTCCACCTGCTTGACATCGTGACTGTGACCGTGAAAATCGAGCAACAGGCCTGTACCGAACTTCATAACCACACTATCTTTTGCAGCCTTCACAAAGTCGTGATATGTATCCCACGCTATACCGTTAGCTACCGAGCCTTCGGGTATCGCATACTGCTTGGAGCGATTAAAATCGACATACTTGCGTCTTATGCCGGCGATAATCATATACGGATATTTACCCGTCTTGCGTTGAAACTCGGCATCGGTACAATCTGCCAGCAAAATAGTTCGCGTATCCAGCACGGTCGAAAAGCTCGGGTCGCCCGTATTCTCTTTCGTTCTTAAAACAAACTCCTCGCCATTGATACTACCTCCCTCGACCGTACTGCCGTGCGGAACAGATATTATGACAGGAATATTTCCCGTTCTAAACTCGACATAGTGTTCGATTATTGTATCTCGCTTGAATTGCACATGAACAGGCACCTCAATCGTATCTGCATCACTCGGCAAGCCGGGTATCTCCGCAACACCTCGATCTTCCGTCTGCTCGGGATCTGTATTCTCCCCATTCTGAGGAGGCAGATAGCCGGATTGCGCCGAGCAAGAGAGCGCAAACAACAACAATGCGAAATACAACAACTTTTTCATATACTTTAGCGGTAAAATCCATTACTGCTTACCCTTCTCGTATGCCACAAGCACCGAAGGCGAAATTGCCACCTGCGAGAAACCGCCATCGTGATAGAGGTTCTGCATCGTAACCTTGCGAGTCAAATCCGAGAAGAGCGTCACCACATAGTCGGCACAATCATCCGCCGATGCGTTGCCAAGCGGCGAAAGGTCATCTGCCATAGCAAACCACTCACCCAAACCTGCTATACCCTGCCCTGCAGTTGTCATTGTAGGCGACTGCGACACGGTATTGACGCGTACCTTGCACTTGCGACCGTAAATTGCACCAAACGAGCGAGCGATACTCTCCAACATAGCCTTCGCATCGGCCATATCAGAATAGCCCTCCACCGTGCGCTGTGCTGCGATATAGGACAACGCCACCACCGAGCCATACTCCGCCATTGCATCCTTCTTGTAGAGTGTCTGCAACAACTTATGGAACGAAATGGCCGATATATCCATCGTCTTCATCATATTGTGGTAGTCAATCTCCTCGTAAGGTATATTTTTGCGGATATTTGGCGACATACCCACCGCGTGAAGTACAAAATCTATCTTTCCGCCGAAGTGTTCGAGCGATCTATCTACGAGATTTTCCAAATCTTCAACCGAAGTGGCATCGGCAGGAATAACAACAGCACCACACTTCTCGGCCAGGCTATTCACTGCACCCAGACGAAGTGCAACGGGCGTATTCGTAAGAATAATCTCCGCACCCTCTGCCACAGCACGCTCAGCCACCTTCCACGCAATCGACAACTCATTCAATGCGCCGAATATAATACCGCGCTTTCCTCTTAAAAGATTGTAAGCCATATATTTTTTAGCATTTTATCTTTGCAAAGATAAATAATTATTTAATAAAACGCAAAAAGCGGAAGACATTTCTGCCTTCCGCTTTTTTATAACTACACGGTAACGACTACTCGTAGCGACCTGCCTTAAGGCGTGCAACCTCGTCAAAGGTAAGGAAACGCCAAGCACCGCGCTTGAGATTCTTTTTTGTAAGACCTGCATAGTAAACGCGATCGAGCTTTGTAACCTTATAACCGAGGTGCTCGAACATACGACGCACGATACGGTTACGACCCGAGTGAATCTCTACACCCACCGACTTCTTGTCGTCCTTGATGTAAGAAATCTCATCGAAATAGATATCGCCATCCTCGAGAGTAATACCCTCGGCAAGCTGCTCAAAATCAGCACGAGTGAGAGCCTTATCTAATGTAACTTCGTAGATCTTCTTCTTACGCAACGAAGGGTGTGTGAGCTGACGGGTGATGTCACCATCATTTGTGAAGAGCAACAGTCCCAACGAGTTCTTATCAAGGCGACCAACAGGATAGATGCGCTCCTTGCAAGCATCCTTCACAAGTTCCATAACGGTCTTGTCGGCGTGGTCATCCTCGAGGGTTGTAACATAGCCCTTCGGCTTGTTCAACACGAGATAGACATTCTTCTCGCCCTGCAAACGCTCATCGTTAAACTTTACGATATCGGTAGGCTTTACCTTTGTGCCGAGCTCGGTCACTATAACATCATTTACGCTTACCAAACCTGCCAAGATAAAGTCGTCAGCCTCACGGCGCGAGCAGAGTCCCGACTGCGCCACAAAGCGGTTCAAACGAATCTCGCCTGTAACCTTGTTAGGGTTATACTTTGGATAGGTGCGCTCGGCTGCCGGCTTACCCTTGTAACCGCCATCACGCTTACCCTTATAACCCTCGCCGTTGCCCATAGGCTTGCGGCCACCCTTATTGAAACCCTCGCCCTTCGGCTTAAAACCTTCGCTTTTGCCCTTAAAGGTACGCTCGTTGCGCTCGCCACCGCGACCCTCAAACTTTCCGCCCTTAGCACCGAAATCGCGAGTCGAACGGCTCGGCTTGCTACCAAATGACTTGCGCTCACCGCCCTCGACACCGCGCTTTGGACGGTTGTCGCCAGTAAAATTTGGATTAAACGATGCACGCTTAGTACGCTCTGGGCGCGATGATGTAGCTCGCTCTGGGCGAGGTGTGCGCTCGGTACGAGGAGTACGCTCGGTGCGCAAACGTTTATCCTTCGCAAAACGCGAAAGTGCAGACGAAGAGTCGCTGTTAAAATTCTTCATAATTGCTATATATTCTTATTGTTATATCCGCTATTTTCGGGTGCAAAGGTAATCTATTTTTTGCAATTATTAAGTGTCGTGAGTTAAAACCTTACCAAAAAAGCCGAAATAGTGAATTTTTTCACTTTTTTTCTTGCAATTTCGGGGGGGGGATTTATCTTTGTGGAAAATTTTAGCAAACAAGATGAATCGTAGTTTTAGGTATTTGTTTTTATCTCTATTTGTACTCCTTGCCCCCCAGTTGTGTTTCGCATCTTCGCCGCAGGGTGAGAATGGCCAAAATGGAGAGATCCTGGTTTGGGTAAGCGAGATGCCTAAGTTCAATGGCGGAAATATAGAGGTGTTTCGTAAGTGGGTGCAAGATAGGGTGCGTCGCCCATCGGAGCTGAAGTCGGAGGATATAGCGGGACGCGTTGTTGTTACATTTGTTGTAGAGTACGATGGCTCGATCTCCAATGTAGGTGTGTTGCAATCCCCTCATCCGCTTTTGTCGGAGGAGGTTATTCGTGTTGTTAAATCCTCTAAACAGTGGACACCTGGTAGACACGAGGGTGTACTCAAGCGTGTAAGGTATAATATTCCAATCGATTTTCGATTTACAAAACTTAAGTCGTACGTACTCAAGGTAAACTCCCCTGATGCAAAGACAGAGGAGGGACTCGTAACTATTAGACTAAAGACCAAGGCGGATAGTATCGAGATTAGGAAACGCCGCGAGTCGTATGCCAAGCATCAGAGTGGATTCGGTTCAATGGTCGATATCTCGGGTGTTTTGGGTATGATTGGAAAACCGCGTGTAAGCGCCGGTGTGAACTATATTGCGGGATATCGCTTTAATAATCAGCTCTTTTGGGGTGGAGGAGCAGGTGTGACGTTCAACTCGCATAGCGGACCTTACGACCTAAGAACACAGGATGGTGCAAAGTGCGCTCCGGGCGGTAGCCTCAACACTTGTCTCGTTTCTGTGCCTGTTTTTGCCTACTTTAGGACTAACTTCATCAATCGCCGACTCTCACCATTCTTTGCGCTGTCTGCAGGCGGAAATCTTACTGCAAAACAGACTGTTCGCTTGAACTTTGGCGATGTTAAGCAGAGTGTGAACAAGGCCTTCTTAAATCCGCAAATCGGTGTGAATTTCCGTGCAGAGACTAATTATAGCGTCTATCTTGCTGTCGGATATTATGGTTTTATAACGCCATATTGTACGGAGTATACTGGTTATAATGCCACAATGCGTTATGGAGCGGGCTATGGCTTCGATTTTCATTTTGGTTTCACCTTCTAAAGACTGATGAAATATGAAGAAATATATTCTATATGTCGTGTTGTCGTTGGTATTGTTTGCAGGATGCTCGGATAGTGTCATAGGATACGAATCGCGCGAAGCTTATGTTGATACCCTTGCAGAGTCAAATGTAATATACTATACCACCTCCGACGGCAAGATGATTAAACCAACGTATAGTGAGGTCTTTGCTACTAAAGTCGTATCCAACGATTATGAAGATGGTCTGGGTGTGATGACCTTTGATAGACCTATCAACGAAATCGGAGCGAATATGTTTGGTGGCTGTATGAACTTGGTGAGCATAGCTCTCCCATATACAGTAGCAAAGATTGGAAAAGGCGCTTTCAAGAATTGTACAAGTCTGCGCGATGTAAGCCTTGCCGAGATAACGTCGATTATCGATGACGATGCCTTTTGTAACTGCTTTGCGATGACCTCGTTCACAATTCCTCAAAAGATGAAAAGGATTGGCAGCAGAGCCTTTAGTGGCTGTCTTAACTTGTCGGAAATATCCATTCCGGATGGCGTGACATATATAGGTGACGAGGCTTTTTGCCAATGCAGCTTAATCGAGAGTATGGTTATTCCCGATAGTGTTATCGAGATGGGCGGAGGCGTATTTAAGGATTGTAGTGCTCTTACCAGTGTTACTCTTCCAAATGCTATTACCGAGATTCCTTATCAGATGTTCCATAATTGTGCCCTATTGTATGGCATTGATATCCCGAACGGGGTCACCGAAATTGGATCTGGAGCATTTCAGGGATGTCGCAGTTTGACTTCCATAAATTTACCGAGCAAGTTAGGTGCAATCGAAGATAGAGCCTTTATGAATTGCGAAAAACTCTATTTTGGAGAAATTATTTTCCCTGAAGGTGTTCGTCGTATTGGCAACTATGCTTTCTATGGAAACAACTCAATTACCAAAATCGTGATACCAGAGGTTGCGTGGTATATCGGAAAATGCTCCTTCGCATCTTGTAGCAATCTATCAAGTGTCTATTGTAAGCCGATAGAGCCTTCTGAATGGCCAAATGGCGCATTTGTCGGCAATGCTCCGGGACGAAAGATATATGTGCCGTCCGAGTCTCTCGAAAAGTACAAGGAGGCGATATATTGGCGCGATTTTGCAGACGATATTGTTGGCTACGATTTTTAATAAACTTGATAGGAGAGCGAATCGAACGAGAATGGCTCTCCTTTAAGTTTTGACCAAATATGCTGTTGCTGATTTTTTTTGATTTAGGTTTATTTTACTATATTTGCCACGTAATAACTCTATTTTTTTGGTTATGGCATTCAATCTTTTAAAAGGCAAGCGAGGCATCATCTTCGGAGCATTGAACGAGCAATCGATAGCTTGGAAGGTGGCAGAGCGCGCTGTAGAGGAGGGAGCTCGGTACGCAAACGCTTATCCTTCGCAAAACGCGACAATGCAGACGAAGAGTCGCTGTTAAAATTCTTCATAATTGCCATATATTCTTATTGTTATATCCGCTATTTTCGGGTGCAAAGGCACACTAATTTTTCCAATTCTCTACACCTTACCCGAAAACAACCGCAAAAAAGTCGAAATAATGTATAATCGCCAAAACCAAATGTAACAAAAGCCAAAACCAAACGCGATTTTTTGAGCCCAAAAGTCGGTCAAAACGAAATGTGACAAAAATTTGGCGCACACACATAAATCAGAGCAAAACAAAAGAGTCCTCGAACGGTATTTGAACACCATTCGAGGGCTCTGCTTTTGTTCCCAAATCAAGCCTTTACGCCGCCTTCTGTTCAGTGTAGAACATCATATCGATATAGGTTGCGTTGTAGTTCATTGTAGCGTTAAACTCAACCTTTCGACATCGTGCGAATGGATTGCCTATGGTCTGGTTACGACCTAACCACTCGCAGAGTTCCACAATGGACGACTTATTCGATGTGAAGTACACAAAGGCGTGCTCCTTCAACACCGTCAGAACATCGAGATAGTCGGACATTCTCCAATACATATTGTAGGTACCAACCTCGGTACTCAAATACGGAGGGTCCACCAAGAACACGACATTCGGGGTATTCTTGTACTGTTCGAACAACTCTTTATAGTCGCACGATACAACCTCAATACCCTGCAAATAGTCAGGGCAAGGCTGGTAGGCGCTCTTGCGGATATTATTATATAAGGTCTCTTTTTTCATCTCCTCGATACTCGATACATACTTCATCGAGAACAACAAGGACGAGGATACGGTTATAAAGTCGATATAACCATTGGTGCGCTGCTCCTGTTCCAGACGCTCGAAGATACGCTCACGAGCTTCACCCTCGATAGCCTTGTGTCGGGCAATACCTTCGGCATACTGCCTCAAATCAGCCAACAAAGCGTTGGTATTTGGGATTGCATCGAGGCGGTAGCGGTAGTTATCGAAGTCATTGTAAACGACCTTTGCGTTAGGCTTCTGGTTCTTGGCAATGTGCGAGAGCAGTCCTGAACCGCCGAAGAGATCCACGAAAACAGCGTTTTCAGGGAACTGCTCCAACACCTTGATAAATTCTTTTGCGAACATTCGCTTTTGCCCCACAAAAGGCAGAGGGGCGGATAAATAGAGTTTCTGTTTCTTCATTTAGGGTTATACATTTAGTTCAAATTTCACCCCCTCGTTGCCATCAAGCAGCGAGATGGTTTTCTCGATATTGTTCTCGTAGAGGTGAACATTGCCGAGAAACAGCGTGATGGACTTCAACGGAACATCAATCTGTCGAGCCATCAGATAGAGGTGGTAGATGTCGGCTGGCAGTCCGAGGTTAGCATCGGAACTGCGCTGATAGGCTGACACCACCAACGCCCCCTCGTCAATCTGGAATTGCACCAGACTCAGGCAAGGGGCTTGGTTGCTCTCGGCGTTGGTTGCTCCGAGGAACAGGACATAGTTCTTGCTGTTGCGCTTCTCACGGTTGATTTTCTCAATCAGGGGTGGCAACTTCTCGAAGTAGGTCGGATATGAGTTCACGAGGATAGCCCCGCAATAGTCCCACCAATTGATACCCGCATTGCGGTATTTCTCCACATTACGCTCACCCTGCATAAACAGTTGTAACTCGGAGCGTAGTTTCTTACGAGCGATGCCGTGCCCCTCAAATATATCGAGTAGGTCAGCAGGTGTTAGCACCAGCTGCTCATTGAGTAGATAGCGGATATTGCCCTTCTTGTTGGTCTGCGTCTTGCCCTCGGCAAGTACCTTGTGCAGAATTTGGTGGTATTTGTTCATAGCCGTAGGTTTTAGTTCGGGGCAAAGGTACTACCGCCGACTATCACCAAACAAACAACTGCACGCAATTACACTGCAAGCAGATTGCAGTCTGTTTTGAAGCGCCTGATAAGGTCATAGACCTTGCGCTCGCTGATGTCGTATTTAGTGGCAAGCGTCGCCACAATATACGAAACCTTCTCGCCGTCTGCTACCATCTTGCGGTACTCGTTATATAGGTCGATATATTGCACATCGTCAAGCCTGATGCCTACCTTTTGAAAGGTTTTTAGTAGGTCTTTGTTTAAGTTTAGTATCTCAATTATTGTCATACGCACAAAATTCATTATCTTTGCACTGCCTTACTTACATATTGTTGCCTTCGGGCAATAAAAAAAGGAACAGTCGTGGCAGGGATTTAGGTCCCCAACCACGCGGCTGTTCCGTTTTTGTTAATATGTAAGTAAGGCGACTATTGACAATAAGGTTGGGGGCTTTTTTATGCCCGCCCCCAAAGGCACTCTTCTACTCCCAAGGTCCCCAAGTATCGACCAACTGAATAGTCTCTGCTCGGAACTCCTCGAACGCAACCCACTCCGCCTCATACTCGGCAGCCTTCGCCTCTGACAGCTCAACCATACTAAGTTTAGACGACAGCAGTTGTAGGCGATGCGTTTTGATAGCATCCTCCTCGGTCTGCAAGTACCGGGTTCGGATAATACCGTTGATGAGTTTGTCGCGATTCCAAGCATCGCACTCAACCAAGGTACCACCATCTGCCTCGGTGCCCGTGTAGGCAAAACCCTGTGTAGGTTCAGCCTCCTCATCGGCTTTGTACTCTGCCGACGACTCGTTCAGATAACAAATAAAATGCGCCCCATCGTATTGAGAGGGACGCATCTGATGCGGATATACCGCTGTGAAGGTTTGTCTGTTCATTTTTAAGTGAATTTGTAAAACTTCTTGTTGCGTTTATTGACGGCGATTTGTATCACCGTTGGCGCTGGCAAGTCCTCCTTGCTGAACTCCGTCTGTGCCTGTTCTATGAGCACCTTGGAGCCCGTATAAGAGTAATACTCTTTGCCCTTCTCAACAAACACCTGACGACCTCGCTCATCTGTATAGTCGAAGTTCTCACCCTGCCACTCGTAGCGAATAGCGAGGCACGGTTTCGGCTTGCCATCATCGTAGAACTCCTTGATTGAGTCGATAACTTCAAAGTCTCGAAGCTCCATCAGTTTGTCGTTCTCGTCTCCACCCTCGTCTGGGTTGAATAATAGACTCTCGAAGCGTCTCTGCTGGGTGTGAACCATACCGTCAAATGGGCATTGGCTTTTGCGCTTGTTGATTTTTGCGCCTAATCTCTCTCTTGTTTCCATGTGGTATTTTTGCATAAAGTGAATTGAATCTGCGTGCATCATTGTACCGAGTATCGATGAGGTAGCTCGGAATATCTGTTTATCCGTTAGCCCCATCTTACGACCTCGGTGGATCTTCTTTTTGATTTTCTCCCTAATCTCTCGGCGTACCCTGATATGACCATCTGCAAAGATGCGGTACCCGACAATGTTCAGCCCATCGATGAGGCTACCCACTTGCCACTTCGGGTTCATTGTAAGGTGCAACTCTGCCCCCATATACCAACCTATCCACTCAACGAGCAGATGTAGGAAGGTCTTATCTTCGTGGAGCACTACAATGTTATCCATAAAGCGGTAGTAGAATTGCACACCCTCGGCAAGGTATCGCTTGAACTTCGTGTTCAGGTACTCGACACCCTTTGCCAGCTCTCTCGCATCATCCTCGGTGCGTGCTGTCAGTAACTTCTCTGATACATACTGCCCAGCCAACGCATCGGCAAGGGCGGGCTGTTCCGAGAGTCTGAAGCAGACCTTACAATCGTGGTCGAGGTAGCACAACGACATATTGGCAATGATAGTGGATATCTTCAAGCCAATGGGTACTCCTGTGTTCTCCGTTCCATCGCTTCGCCCCATCGGGGTACCGATGCTGCTATCGATGATTGTATCGAAGTGGTGCAGCAGTTTCGGGTCCTTGATTTTTCGGCGGAGGTTCCGCTTTGGAAGCCATAACGGGATAGAGGCATACATCTTCGAGACATCGAGGTTAGCGTAATACATCAACTTCGCATTGCCCCTAATATCGGCACTGATGGTCTTAACCATAAGGTGCTGACCTCGCCCCTTAACACAGGCGTAGGAACGCTCAAACATCGTGCGGTTGAGTATCGGTTCAGATGGTACCAGAATAGCCCAATCAAATACA
>JAFZEY010000113.1 GCA_017560455.1 Alistipes sp.
GGCAATAGCAAATAGTGCAGGGATAATGAAGCACCAACGCCAAGCGTAATAGTGAGTTGCGAAGTTCAACACCTTAGGATCGGTGATGTCAAGCTTGAGGTTCGATGCGATATTTGCCACAGCCTCGGCATTCGCGCTCATATCAACACCCATATGAGGCATAATGTACCAACCGCAAAGACCGAATACAAGGCCTGCACCAATCGAGTGCGACATATTCCATACCGACATCTTTGTAGCGAGCTCCTTCGGGTGAATCCACTGAGTCAAGGTCTTGGTACAAGGAGGCACGCCCATACCCTGCAAGTAACCATTAATAACCCATACGATACCCATAAAGTAGAGCAATACGCTCGAGAATGCTACTGTTGTACCCATATTGTTTGCCAAAGCTACAATCCATCCGGCGATAGTATCGCTAAAGCCGAAGAGGATATTGGCAAGAGCACACAAGAACAGACCCACCGAAAACACAATGCGCGCACTATTTCTATCCGAAATAATACCATTTACAAAGCGCGACAAGCCATAGATAATACCGTGCAAGGTAAGGAATAAACCGAGCGACACCTTCGAAATACCGAACTCGGCAGTCAAGCCGGGCATCGCAATCGAGAAGTTCTTACGCACGAAGTAGAAGAGAGCATATCCCACCATCGTAATAACGATAGTACGGATTTGCCAATAGTTGAATGATTTTTTCTGTTCTCCCATATTTAAAAGTTCGTTAGTAGTTTATTCAAATTTATTTTACCTCCCATACACCGCCTTTGCCGAACAAGTGTTCGGTGAGCTCAGCCATATAGCCACAACGATATACAACATCGATATTAGCGAAACGACTACGCATATAAGGGATATAAGAGAAGGTCTTACGGAAACGCTCACGCGATACGCCGATATGTTCAGGCTCGTATGGAGCACCTACAAGACGAAGATTCTCTTTCAACTCGTCAAATGGGATAATCTGAGCCTTGATCTGCTCCTTGAGAGTAGGCCAAGCGGCCTTCAAGGCCTCCAACTGCTTACGCAAGCCCTCCTTATCCACATACTTATCCTTTGTCTCCTTCAAGCCACGAGCGATATGACCAGGCTTACCCTCGAATACCTCGCGGATTTCAGCCTCCTGCTCCTCCCACGACTTCCAAGCCTCAACGCACTTATCAACATCGAGGTTCTCGATATCCTTCGACAAAAGGAACTCCAACGATGCAGTCGAAGCCAAAGTACCGATACCTACCTTAAAGCCGTGCGATACATGCTTACCCTCAAAGCACAAATCCTCCATATCCCAGCAGTGCGAGAACTGGTGCTCGGTACCCGATGCAGGGCGCGACGACTGAATAGCCTGCATAGCGAAACCACTCATAAGCAAGCCCTCCGACAAAGCCTCGGTCTTCTCTACATCACCTGCAAACACCGCTGCAGGATCAGCCAACGACTCGCGCAAACCATTCTGTACCAAGTCCCAAGCGAACTGATCGATAGCCTCGCAACCCATAGAGTCAGCCAACATCCAATCGGCTCCCGCAGGAATCTTTGCGATAAGGTCTGCATAACCCGAAGCGGCCAACTCCTTCGGAGCTGCTGCTGCAATTACAGGGTCCATAACAAAGCCGTAAGGTGCAGGGCAGTCGAAAGTCTGCTTATTACCATCCTTTGTAATAGATGCGCCATAAGCAGTATATCCATCCATCGAAGCGGCGGTACCTACGCACATATACTTACGACCGAGTGTGTGCGACACATACTTTGTCAAGTCGTTCATCACACCCGAACCAACTGCGATAGCCACAGCATCGAGATTCTTGAGGTGGGCCTGCAACTTCTCGACATGCTGCCACTCGGCATATAACTCCTCATCGGTGAAGATAAACGGCTTCTCCTGTGGAATGCCCGCCTCCTCGAGCGAAGCAAATACAGCCTTACCCGCAACCTCCCAAGTATTCAAGTCTGCAACGATAATAGCCTTCTGCGAAGGGAAGAGCTTTGCAAACATCTCGGCCGTACGCGATACTACGCCATTACCGATAATCAAATCTTTTGTGTCTGTTGTGCGTTGAAGTGCACTCTCTACTTTATTCATAGTGTATATATCTTTTATTTTAATGTTTCTTCTGTCCGTAATACGCATTAGCACCGTGCTTGCGCTCGTAGTGCTTCTCCACGAGGTCAGGATTCATCTCGACCTTCGGATTGAGGGCAACCGTAATCGACGCCATACGCGCAACCTCCTCCAATACCACTGCATTGTATACCGCATCATCAGCACTCTTACCCCAGGTAAATGGTCCGTGGTGTTTAACCAAAACGGCAGGCGTATGCATCGGGTTCATACCCTTGAAGGCATCGGCAATAACATCGCCCGTAGCAGCCTCGTATGCAGTTGTAATCTGCTCCTTTGTCATCTCCTCGGTGCAAGGGATATCGCAGTAGAAGGTATCGGCATGGGTTGTTCCCACATTCGGAATTGGAAGTCCGGCCTGCGACCACGCCGTAGCGTAGGTCGAGTGGGTATGTACCACACCTCCAACCTCAGGGAAGTGGCGATAGATTGCGAGGTGAGTCGGAGTATCCGATGAAGGGCGAAGATTACCCTCAACGATATTTCCATTCAAATCGACCACAACCATATCCTCAGCCTTCATATCGTCGTAGCTAACGCCACTCGGCTTGATAACCACAAGACCCGTCTCACGATCCAAGGCCGAAACATTACCCCAAGTGAGGATAACCAAGTTATTTTTTACCAAATCGAGGTTAGCCTTCAAAACCTCAGCTTTAAGTTTCTCTAACATAATAAAAATATTTTGTTACTATGCATTTTTTTCTTATCGCCACAAAATTAACTAAAAAACAAATAAAAAGCAAACTTTAGCACGATTAAAGAGTCCTAAAAGTTTACTTTTTATTGCTATTTGGATCTATTTATGCGATTTAGACTTTCGGAGTAAAGCCTTGCGCCTGCAGAGCGATATCGTTACCATCAGGCGTAACGAGATAAGCGCCCGTACTCTCAGCTGTGATATGACCTATAATATCGATACAGCCGAGTGCCATAATCTGCTCGCGCTTGTCGAGTGGCACGGTGAAAAGCAACTCATAATCCTCGCCGCCATTCAATGCCGCAACAACAGGATCCATATTCATCTCCTCGGCCAAAGCGGTAGTCTGCTTCGCCAACGGCATACGCTCCAAGTAGATGCGGGCACCACACTTCGAAGCCTTGCAAATCTGCAACACCTCCGATGCAAGGCCGTCGGTAATATCGATCATCGAGGTTGGAACAATACCCTCCTTGCGCAACGACTCCACCATATCGTAGCGTGCGCGCGGCTTCAGGTATCGCTGCAAGAGATACTCATACCCCTCGAATTTAGGTTGCGGTTTATCCACTCCCTGCAAGACTCTGCGCTCGCGCTCCAAGAGTCGAAGGCCCATATACGAAGCTCCAAGATTGCCTGTCAGGCAGATCAAATCATGCTCCTTCGCACCACTGCGATATGTTATATCTCTCTTCTTGGCACGACCTACGGCTGTGATATTAACCACAAAGCCCGTCATTGATGCTGAGGTATCACCACCTACCAAATCAACACCGGCCTCCTTGCACGCAAACTCTACACCCTCGTAGAAGTCATCGAGGAACTCAACCGACAGCTTTGACGAGATACCGAGCGAGAGTGTTATCTGTTCCGGCACGGCATTCATCGCAACAACATCGCTGATGCCCTTTGTTACAGCCTTATAACCCAAGTGCTTTGGCGGAAAGTAGGTCAAGTCGAAATCGATACCCTCCAACATCGAGTCGGTAGATACCACCACCGTCTTATCCTTCGACGCCTCAATCACTGCAGCATCGTCACCAACGCCACAAATTGTCGATTTATTCTTATTCTGGAACTTAGAGGTTAAACGGTCGATAAGACCAAATTCGCCCAACTCAGCTATTTCTGTTCTTCCCTTTGCCATATCTTTAAACGATAGACAAAGATGAGAGATGAGTGATTCTCATCCGCCCATCTTTGTCAATTTTTATAATTCCTATTTTTTAGAGATGCTTCTCTACAACCTTCACAATACGCTCGGCAACCTCCTCGATAGTACCCAACGAAGGTACGCTCTCGAACTTGCCCTGTGCGCGATAGAAATCGGCAACGATGGCGGTCTGTGCATTATATACATCGATACGGTTGCGAATAATATCCTCCGACTGATCATCGGCACGACCCGAATCCTTACCACGCAACAAGATTCTCTTTACGAGTTCCTCCTCAGGAACCTCCATATTAATCATCACCGACACCGACTGACCATGCTTTGCAAGAATCTCATCGAAAGCCGCCGCCTGAGCCGTTGTACGAGGAAAACCATCGTAAATCACACCCTTACCATAATTGTTGTTCGCAATATAGTCCTCGACCATATCGATAACAAGCTGATCCGGAGCCAACTCTCCACGCTCGATGCACGCCTGCATCTGCTTTCCGAGTTCGGTCTGCGCTGCTATCTGCTGGCGGATAACATTTCCGGTCGAGATGTGACGAAGGCCGAAACGCTCCTCCAAGATTTCGGACTGCGTACCTTTACCACAGCCAGGTGCACCAAAAAGTACAATGTTAATCATTTGAATATAGTTTTCGATTTAACGCTGGCAAAGGTAACAAATTTCGAATAAAAAAACTACATTTTTTTTATATCTTTGCGGCAAGAATCAGACATTTAGATAAAAAAGTGGAAATTCAAATAGAAATCCGAAGAGTGGAGTGTCCGACACCCGATATTTTAGAGGCAATCAATGGATTGCTGCCTCAACTTTCACCATCGGCCACACCGCTCACCGACACCGACTTTACAGCGCTGCTCAACAACGAACATACTCACCTGTTCGTCGCCGAGATTGAGGGAAGAGTCGTGGGTACGCTTTCGCTCGTTGTGGTCGATATTCCGACAGGCCGCAAGGCGTGGATCGAGGA
>JAFZEY010000114.1 GCA_017560455.1 Alistipes sp.
ATACGGTATCCGTGCCGGTTCTCTGCACGCCGTTCTCACCCTTCGAGAAGGCGATGAACAACGCCTTACCCACGATGTGATCCTCTGGCACGAAACCCCAATAGCGAGAGTCTGCCGAGTTGTGGCGGTTGTCGCCCATCATAAAGTAGTAGTCCATTGCAAAGGTGTAGCTCTTTGACTCCACCCCATCGATTATAATCTTGTCGCCCTCTACGCTGAGGTCGTGACCTTCGTAGGCCTCTATAATGCGCTCATAGATAGGGAAATTATCGATTGTAAGCTCAATGGTTGCACCCTTCTGTGGCACCCAAAGCGGTCCGAAGTTGTCTTGTGTCCAAGCGAACTTCTCGCTATGCGGGAATGCATCGAGTGATGGCTCTGTGTTGTTGTAACGCTCTACGCTCTCCACACTCTTATACTTACGCAGTAACTCGGCACCCTTCTCGGTGGTTGCTGCGTAGTAGTATGGCGATGAGCCGTTGTACTCGGTGATGTCGAGGTTAGCAAAGGCGTAATCCGACAATGGAGCATTTGTCTTTACGAAGTAGATGTGCTGACGCTCCTCGCAAGCGGGTTGAGCCTTACCATTAACAAATAGCTCGGTATTGATAATCTGCAATGTGTCGCCCGGAATGCCTACGCAACGCTTAATATAGTTCTCTCGCTTATCGACAGGGCGTGCAATGACCGTGTAGTCGTTGTTGAGTTGTCTTCTACCCTCCTCATTGCCGAGAGCCGACTGATACTCGCGCAGGATGTCATAGTAGGTTACAGCCTGATTCTCGAGCAATACGGTATCTCCTGCAGGGAAATTGAATACGACAACATCCTCGCGCTCAACCTTGCCATGACCACGCAAACGGTGGTAATCCCACTTGATGCACTCCGAGTATGATTTCTTGGTCGAGAACGGCATTGTATTGTAAACAAACGGCATCGCCATAGGAGTATTAGGTACCTGCGGACCATACGAGAGCTTGCTCACATAGAGGTAGTCGCCGATAAGGATTGTCTTCTCCATCGAAGAGGTCGGAACGACATAGAGCTGGAAGATGAAGAGATGCACCAATGTTGCCACTATGGTTGCCCACACGATGGCATCAATCCAGCTATACACCGAGTTGTAGAGCGGGTATTTCTTGCGCAATTCGTCATTTTTCGCACCTACGAAGCGATAGACAAGGCGCGAGATGAAGTAGTCGTAGATAAACGGCAAGCCGAGTAAAAGCCACAGATTGCCTGTCCAGATCACGAAAAGCAAGATGTACACGATTGCTGCAATGCCAAACTTCACCCAGCGATTTTTAAGTATGTCGATAAGTTTTTTCATCGTTCTAATTTTATTGTCGTTGTCGTCCAAAAAGCCAACTACTCGAAGAGGTTGTCTATTGTGAATACACCCTTGCGTGGTGCGATATACTCTGCTGCAACTACCGCACCGAGAGCCAATGCACGGCGCGAGAAGAGAGTGTGCTTAATCTCTATCTTGTCATCCTCCGAGGTGTAGGTTACGGTGTGAGTGCCGGGAACGGCGCCTTCGCGCAACGATGTAATCTCGATGGCTGAAGCCTCTGTTGTAGGCTCATTAACCCACTCGCTCTTACGCTCTACCCTTTCGAGGATATCGTCTGCAAGCGAGATGGCTGTTCCGCTCGGAGCATCCTTCTTCTGTGTGTGATGGATCTCCTCGATAGCCACATTATAGGCATCAAAGCGGTTCATCAACTCTGCCAAGTAGCGGTTGAGACGGAATGTGATGTTTACGCCCAACGAGTAGTTCGACGACCAGATCATAGTCGAGTTCTTCTCGCGACACAACGCCTGCAACTCCTCCAAGCGGTCGTGCCAGCCCGTAGTACCACATACGACAGGTGTTCCGCACTCGATGCAGGTGCGAACATTTGTGTAGGCTGTATCGGGTGTTGTGAATTCGATGGCTACATCGATATCTGCCAACTTTTCGGCGCAGAGATCGTGAGCATTGTTCTGGTCTATAATCAGAGCCACGGTGTGTCCGCGTTGGAGCAAAACCTGCTCGATTTCGTGTCCCATCTTGCCGTAGCCGATAATTGCAACTTTCATAGTAATTCTGTTTTGAAAAATGTTTAACTCGCAAAGATAGGTATTTTGTGTGAAATAAAAAAGACAAATGCTATTGCATTTGCCCTTTATACTTAACATTGCTTAAAAACAACCCTTGCGGAGGTGCTCCACTGCTGGCTCGTGAGAGGTCGCGCGAATCGACAATGGCTCGGAACTCCTCCACCGTATAGCGTTCTCGACCGACATCTACAAGTGTGCCGACAATCGAGCGTACCATATTTCGCAGGAAACGGTCTGCCCTGATTGTAAAGCGCAGTGTGCCATCACTTTCCGTCACCCATTCAGCGTGAGAAACATGGCAGATATTAGTCTTGTTGTTCGAGTTTAGCTTGGCGAAGCTTGTGAAATCCTCCACCTCGAGCAGATACTTTGCCGCCTCGTTCATTTTCGCCACATCGAGTGTATAGTAGCATATCCACGCCGAGTGTCGTCTAAATGGCGACTTTACGGGCGAAAGAAGATATGTGTACTCGCGCTCCACTGCGTCGAATCGCGCGTGCAGATCCTCCGCTACCCCATATATTCGCTTTATTGCGATATCGTGTGGGAGCATTGCATTGAGCTTGTAGGCAATATGAGCGCAGTCAATCTCCGTCGAGGTGTCGAAGTGCGCCACATAGAACGATGCATTCACACCCGTGTCGGTACGCCCCGCACCAACTATCTCGGTGGGCTGGCGTAACAGCTTTGTCAAGGCGTCTTCAATGGTGCCCTGTACGGTTGGCATATCGGGTTGTCGCTGCCAACCGCAGTAGGCTGCACCATCGTATTGTAGCTCTATGAAGTAGCGCATTATATAAGCAGTGCTAAATTACTCAATCTCAAGGCTCTTTGCTGCCTCGAAAATTCCCTCGTAGAGTGATGGGTGTGCGTGAATTGTCGAAGCGATATCCTCGGCTGTAGCACCCATTGCCATAGCCACTGAAGGCTCGCCCAACATCTCCACAACATTAGCACCGATAATGTGCGCTCCACGCAACTTGTTCTCGGCATCGAAAATCAACTTGATGAAGCCGTCACGGTCACCTGCTGCTGCAGCCTTACCCGACGATGCGAAGTTGTAACGCGCAACCTTGTACTCCAAACCCTGCTTCTGCGCCTGCTCCTCGGTCAAGCCAACCGATGCAATCTCCGGTGTTGTAAATACGCAAGCAGGAGTCAAAGTGTAGTCTATCGCCTTTGGATTCTTACCGAACATCTGTTCTACGCAGTTCACTGCCTCGGCCGATGCGATATGGGCCAATGCAGGTGATGCGATGATGTCGCCAACAGCATATACACCAGAAACCGATGTCTGGAACTTGTTATCAACCACAATCTTATCGCGCTCAACCTGAACGCCTACTTTATCCAAACCGAGTCCCTCGATATTGGACTTGATGCCAACAGCCGAGAGAACCTTGTCAGCAACGAGCTGCTTTGTCTCGCCCTTCTGCTCAACCTCCACTACGCACTTGCCGTCAACAACCGATACACCCTTTACTGCGGTGTTGGTCATAACGGTTGCACGGAGACGGCGGAATGAACGCTCTGCAGCTGCCGAAACCTCGCCATCGAGCAATGGCATAAACTGTGGCATATACTCCACAACGGTAACCTTAACGCCCAACGATGCGTAGAGGAATGCGAACTCGCTACCGATAGCACCACTACCCACTACAACCATAGTCTCGGGCAACTCCTCCAAAACGAGGGCATCACGCGAAGTGAGAATATAGTTGTGATCAACCGGAATAGATGGCACCTCACGCGGAGAAGCTCCCGTAGCGAGGAGGATGTTCTTAGCCTCGTAAGTCACCTCGCCAACCTTAACCTCGTTAGCCGAAACCAACTCTGCCGAGCCTGTAATAACCTCTACTCCAGCGCGTTTGAGCAACATCTCGACACCACGACCTGTGGTTGCTGCCACCTGACGCGAACGAGCTACCATAGCCTTCAAATCGGCCTTTACTTCGCCCTCGATTGCTACACCGAACGACTTTGCCGAGGTGCAATAGTGATATACCTGCGCGCTCTTAAGGAGAGCCTTTGTAGGGATACAACCCCAATTAAGGCATGTTCCGCCCAACTCGGCACGCTCAACGAGTGCAACCTTTGCACCCAACTCTGCTGCACGAATGGCTCCTACATATCCGGCAGGGCCACCGCCAATAACTATCAAATCGTACATACTCTATATGTTTTATTATTTTAATGTATACTCTATTGTCTGCACATTACCCTTCTTATCCTTGTAGGTGATGCGATACTTGCCCTTGAAGCCACGGAACTGTACCTTGCCATTCTTGTCAGCCTTAACGGTAGTGTTAGTCTTCCAATCGTGGTTGATAAGCTCGTCAAGAGCCCAATATACAGGCTTCTCCTTCATATCGCGAGTGAAGATACCCGATACA
>JAFZEY010000115.1 GCA_017560455.1 Alistipes sp.
AGGGCAAGGCGTTTAAAATCAGTCGTGTTCCCGACCAGGCAGGCGCCTTGATGGCTCTCTACAAGGCGACAAACGGAGATGCGTGGAACAAGAAGAACAATTGGGGTGCTTTGGATAACGGCGTCGCAAATTGGAGCGGTATTACTTGTAACGAGAGTGGCGATGTTGTCCGAATACGATTGGCAAATAACAACTTGCAGGGTAAGTTGCCTGATGTATTCTACGCATTCCCTAATTTGAGACAGTTGTCTATTGACAAAAATCAGCTTACGGGCGTATTGCCTCGTTCGTTGGCGTGGTTGCCGGATAACTGTATTATCGATATTCGCAGAAACCGATTCTCGGAATCTACACTCTATGCTTCTCGCGAGCGCCTGCCGATAGTGGCTAATAATATACGACCTTACCCACAGAAGCCCGAGCATAACGACTTCCGCCTCTTTGTAGATTGCGATGTCGATCTCAATCCAACGCAGGGATATCGTAAAGATGGCGAGTGCCGACTCTATCAGAAGGCAACCGAGGGTGCGGGTATTAATATCTTTGTAATTGGCGATGGCTACGACAAGGCCGAGCACGCCGTGGGTGGTACCGTTGATTATTGGCTGGAGCGCGCAGCCGAGGCGATGTTCGATATCGAGCCGATGAGCAAGTTGCGCAACCTCTTCAATGTCTATATCATCTATGCCTACTCGGAAGAGAAAGGTACGGGACTATTCGAAGATAAGCGAAATCCTCGCTTCGGTTGTTGGCAGAAGAATCCTACAAAATCTTCCGCTACCCGTTTCAATAGACGAGAGATATGTAATGTCTGTTTCAATAGCCTGGAGGCAGCAGGCTATAAAGATGATCCTACAAAACACCTATATGTCAATATGGCGGTAAACTGTACCAATGTGGGATTGTATCACGGTATGATGTATAGCCGTAAGATTGACGGTCAGGAGGGTCGAGGATTGAGAGTCTCCATCAACCCGACTCACCCGAAATCGTTTAATCCGTTGGTATGGCACGAGTTCTGTGGTCACGGATACGGCTCCCTAAAAGATGAGTATACACCACGAAAGAATAATCCTAACAAGATATACGAAAAAGAGAGCTTCCCTGGTGCCAATATCGACACGGAGTCGGACCCGGAGAAGGTAAAGTGGGCGCAGTTTATCAAGGATCCTCGCTATGCCCACGAGCGTATAGGCGTATATAGGGGAGCCTGGAACTGCGTAAATCTCTATCGAGCAACCGAATCGAGCATTATGCGAAAGGGCGGCAACAGTAAAGAGCGTTTCAATGCCCCTTCACGCGCCGAGATCTACAAGAAAGCAATGACAATGGCCTATCCGGGTTGGGAGTTCGACTACGAGGAGTTCGTAAAGTTTGATATGGGTGACAAGTACTACCCATTGAAATAGTACGGAGATGTTAAGTAAAGCTAAACTATAGGCCACGATTATGAATAATTTCAATTTGAAACGATTTTTGGTTATCGTTTGCACATTTGCCCAGGTGTCGATGCTTTGGGCTCAAACTCCGCAAGAGTTAAAGACTCTAAGGGAGCGTGTAGCGGCCTTCGCCTATGCTCAAAAGGTCGAGCAGGTGAGCGCCAATGAGTACAAGGTAGCCCTTTCGAGTGGTGATGAGTTCATTCTCTGTTGCGGCAAGGGTAAGAATAAGGCTTTCAAAACGATTAATGTCGGCGATGATAAGATTGTCACTAAGCCAAAGAAGGGAAAGTCTTTCACCATTGGACGCAAGCCTGACCAGGTGAGTGCATTAATTGCGCTCTACAATGGAACAAACGGCAAGAAGTGGAGTAACAACGAAGGTTGGGGTAACATCTCTCTTGGTATTGATGCGTGGAAGGGTATCACTTGTAACGAGCAGGGTGCTGTGACCAAAATCGAACTCAAAGAGAATAATCTGCAGGGTGTGTTACCTGATGTGTTCTATGCTTTCCCCGAGTTAAAGACGCTTGCCTTAGAGAAGAATCAGCTTACGGGGGTATTACCTCGTTCGCTGGCGTGGTTGCCGAAAGGTTCTTCGATTAATGTGCAACACAACAAACTCTCGACCACAACATTCTATCTGCCTCGTCATCGCCTTGGCTCTACATCCGATAAATTCAAGTATCATCCACAGCAGGAGGGCTACAAAGATTTCCGAATATTCACAGATTGCGATGTGGATCTCAACCCCGTAAATGGCTATCACGCAGATATGGAGTGTCATCTCTACCACAAGGCCACCGAGGGCCCTGGTATCGATATCTATATCTTGGGTGACGGTTTCGATAAGGCCGAGCACGCCATCGGTGGTACTGCCGAGTATTGGTTGGAGAGTGCTGCCGATGCAGTCTTCAAGATTAAGCCGTATAGCCAATTGAAGAAATATTTCAATGTCTATATCGTCTATGCCTATTCGAACGAGCGAGGTGTGAACTTGGAGGGCAGTAGCAAAGATTGCCGTTTTGGCTTTTGGCCACATATATCAAAAGAGAAGAGAAACGGAAAGCCATACTTGAAGATGCGACACATCTTTGATGTCTGCAAGAGTAGTACGACAAATGCCGGTTACCAATTCAAAGATGGTAACACGCATGTTCTTTTGGTGGTAAACAGCCTCAAGACAAAAAGCTATGCGATAGACAGAGCCTTTAAGGATGGTGATGAGAAAAGAGTGGTGAAGGTGGGAACTGCAACGGTAAGAGGCGATAAGTTCAATGCAGTAATATGGCACGAGTTCTGTGGCCACACCTTTGGAATATTGCACGATGAGTATATCCGTAAAGGCGTAGTTAAGGAGTACAAAAAGAGCTCGATCGACAGAGTCCACCTCGACCTGGAATCGGATCCTGCGAAGGTAAAGTGGGCGAAGTTTATCGCCGACCCTCGCTATGCTGATGAGAAGTTGGGCGTATATCAGGGTGCTCTTGCAGGTTCGAATGTCTATCGTGCAACCGAATCGAGCATTATGCGCAGTCTGAATAAGAAGACTGCATTCTTCAACGCCCCTTCGCGTGTCGGAATCTACAGTATTGTAATGAAGAAGGTCAATCCGAATTGGGAGTTCGACTACGAAGAGTTCGTGAAGTTTGATATGGGCGATAAGTACTACCCACTGCCGACAGAGATAACAAATACGGAAAATAGATAGATATGAAAATTTTAAGCTTAAAAAGATTAACGGTAATCGTTTCCGTTTACGCTCACGCATCGATGCTTTGGGCTCAAACTCCGCAAGAGTTGAAAGATCTCCGAGAGCGTGCGATGTCATTTGCCTACACCACAAATGTGGAGAAGGTGAGTGCTGAGGAGTATAAAATCACCCTCTCGAGTGGCGAGAACTTCACTCTCCTTTGCGGTAATAGCAAGGATAAGACTTTCAGTGCAATCGAAATCAACGATGATGCAGTCGTAGCAAAACCCCACAAGGGCAAGCCTATCGTTATCAACCGTAAGGCGGATCAGAAGGGTGCGCTTATTGCACTCTACAATGCCACTAAGGGTAAGTCATGGAACCGTAACGAAGGTTGGGGTAATGCCAAGAGCGATATCGGCAGTTGGGCAGGTGTGAAGTGCAACGGAGAGGGCAATGTGATAAGTCTTAACCTCAGCAATAACAACTTGCAGGGCAGGTTGCCGGATGTTTTTTACGCATTTCCGGCTCTCGAGGATTTGCAGCTCAACAACAATCAGCTCACGGGCGCACTTCCTCG
>JAFZEY010000017.1 GCA_017560455.1 Alistipes sp.
AGAACTTACTCGAAGAGTATAGCACAAAAAAATCGTTCCAATAATCAATCTCGAATTATTAATTGTAAATTTTTTTCGCTATCTTTGGGCAAAATATTGACTTTTGCAATTTATGGATAACACAAAATATTATAAACCCGAAGTTGGTCGAGGTTGTTCGTTCGGAGTAAACGAGGCGGGTGAGCCTACCGCAAAGATTGCGCGTGGCTGTTTCCGTCTGCACGAAGAGCCGTGGTTAGAGGAGTACCCCGACAACTTCCCAACCGATATTTTCGAGGTGCGTTTCAAGAATACGCGCCGTTCGTTCTATCAGAATGTCAATAACTTACCTCTCGAGGTGGGAGATATCGTAGCCGTAGAGGCTACACCTGGTCACGACATAGGTATCATCTCGCTTACGGGTGATATGGTTGCACGCCAGATGAAGCGCATCGGTTTCAACCCACAGAATGGCGAGTTCAAGAAGATATACCGCAAGGCTCGCCCTTACGACATCGAGAAGTGGCAGGAGGCTATCGCTCTCGAGCACGAAACAATGATTCGTTCGCGCCAGATTGCAGCCGACATGGGACTCGATATGAAAATTGGCGATGTAGAGTATCAGGGCGACAAGATTAAGGCTATCTTCTACTACATTGCTGATGGTCGTGTCGATTTCCGCGAGCTTATCAAGGTCTTTGCCGAGCAGTTCCACATCCGCATCGAGATGAAGCAGATTGGTGCGCGTCAGGAGGCGGGTCGTATCGGAGGTATCGGAGCCTGCGGTCGTGAACTCTGCTGCGCATCGTGGGTATCGAGTTTTACGAGCGTAACCACAGGTGCCGCACGCGTGCAGGACCTATCGCTCAACCCGCTAAAGTTAGCAGGTCAGTGCTCAAAGTTGAAGTGTTGCTTGACCTACGAATACGATGTATATGCCGATGCACGCCGCTCGATGCCGCGTTTGCGTGAGCCGTTGCAGGCTATCGATGGCGAATACTTCCTCGTAAAGAGCGATATCCTCGCTCACACGATGACATTCTCGACAAGCAAGGATTCGATGTCTAACTTGGTCACTATCCCTGTATCGCGTGTTCGTGAAATCTTATCGATAAACCGCAACGGAGGTAAGGTAGATTCGATACTTGGCGAGGAGAACGAGCCACAAGTAGAGGAGCCAACATTCCGCACCGAGGAGGACAGCATCACTCGTTTCGATAAGTCGAAGAAGCGCAAGAAGAAGAACCGCAACCGTGGCAACTCAGACGAGAACAAAGGTGGCGATAAGAGAGTATCAGAAAATAAAAGCGTAGATAATAAGACTGCCGAACAGAAGGGCGAGCAGAAGGCTAATGAGCAGAACGGTGGCCAAAATGGCGAGAACAGAGGTGAGAACAAGGGCGGACACCGCCATCACCACAAGCACCGCCACCACCACAACAAGCCAAAGCAGGAGTAACGGGGAGATGAGAGGCGTAGGGCGTATAGTAGTGATGGTTGTAGCGATGGTAGCTTGCAGCTGCCTTGCTCCGCAGAATACGCAGATGGTAGGGGTCAATGTTCGTTCGTGGAGCAAGGCCGACTCCCTTATCTACGACAATAACGACACCCTTGCGCTACGCGACATCAACATCGCAATACGCTATAACGACAACTTCGAACTCGCGGAGCTGCCGTTGAAAGTTGCCGTAACAACGCCCGATGCGCGACACTTCGAGGAGGTTATAAAACTAAAAATTAACCACCCTCGCACCGCGCTAACCATAGCAACAACCGAGAGCCTACCCTACCGTAGCAATGTGGTCCTGGCTCAAAAAGGAGAGTATATTTTCGCCTTCACACCTCTTGCCGAGGTGCGCGGAGTAGAGGCGATAGGAATAGAATTTAGAGAGATAGCAGAATAGAGATGGGAAAAGATAAACTCAGAAAATTTGCCGAGAATCTGACCTTCGAGTGCTTCGTACAGCCGGCATTCGAGGAGATGTTCCGCACCAACCACCCCTTGAAGGGCAATTGGCGCAAAGATTTCTTCCACAACGACAACCCGATAATCCTCGAACTCGGTTGTGGCAAGGGCGAATATACCGTAGCCCTCGCCGAACGCAATCCCGACAAGAATTTTATCGGAGTGGATATCAAAGGTGCCCGCATCTGGCGTGGTGCCAAGACTGCTACCGAGCGCAAGATGGGCAATGTAGGCTTCCTTCGCGCCCGCATCGAGTTTATCACTTCGCTCTTTGCCGAAGGCGAGGTGGATGAGATTTGGATCACCTTCCCCGACCCGCAACTCCGCACCAAGCGTGCAAAGAAACGCTTGACTGCACCCGTATTCCTCGAGCACTACGCAAAGCTCCTGAAGAAGGATGGCTGGATAAATCTCAAGACCGACTCGCAGCACCTCTTTGCCTACACTTCGGCAGTAATCGAGCACTTCGGCTTGGAGTGCGAGG
>JAFZEY010000116.1 GCA_017560455.1 Alistipes sp.
GACCTCGATTGGGGTGGTAAGCTTCAGTACTACAACTCGATTGTGGGTGGAGCTATCGATGCTCGCTTTATGCCTGCGATCTTGAAGGGTATCATGGAGAAGATGGACGAGGGTCCATTGACAGGATCGTATGCTCGCGACATCCGCGTTACCATCTATGACGGTAAGATGCACCCGGTAGATTCAAATGAAATCTCGTTTAAGCTTGCTGCTCGTAACGCATTCAAGGAGGCGTTCCGCAATGCAGGTCCGAAGATTATGGAGCCTATCTACAATGTTGAGGTTCTCACCCCAACAGACTATATGGGTGCCGTTATGAGCGACTTGCAGAACCGCCGTGCTATGATTATGGGTATGGAGTCTGCTAAGGGATTCGATAAGTTGGTTGCTCGCGTGCCACTCGCAGAGTTGTATCGCTACTCAACAACATTGTCTTCTCTCACTTCAGGTGCTGCTACATACACAATGAAGTTCGACTCATACGAGCAGGTACCAAGTGATGTTCAGGATAAGCTCTTGAAGGCATACACTGACACTGACGAAGAGTAAAGACCGTCTAACAATGTAATCTCTGTGTTACGCTTGTTCTCGAAATGCTCATTTACGCCAAGTAAACTCCGCTTTCTCGAACTGCGCAAGCCTTGAAATTACTATTGTTATAGAATTTTAAAATCGTTCTGAGCGGTAGATTTTGCACTGCACTTCGGTAGGCGAGTTGCGCAGCATAGTTAAACCTATGTAAGCAACTCGCCTCCTTGCTTAGCACAAAATTTCCTCGCTCATTGACGATTTTTTAGATTTCTCTTCTTGTTTAGTACAAAACTCTCATTAGAGGTTATTAGTGGTGATTAGGAGATATTAGGGAGTTTGGTGAAATTAGTGATGTCGCCTCTCTCCCTAAATTCCTTATAAAAGTTTTCCGTTTTTAATCTTGCTTCGTAGGCTTTTCTTCCTCGCGGCTCGGCATAGTGTGTAAGCACACTCTGCCCTCGCTCCGCATTGTCAGTCCCGTTTTCTTACTCCAATCGAAAAAACAAAAGTTTTCCGTTTTCCGTTTATTTTTCATATCTTTGTGATATGATACTCGATGAAGTTGCATTGACATTCGTTCCGCATCTCGGCTCGCGAGGTGTTGCGCACCTTATGGATATATATAGTGGTGCGGAGGAGGTCTATGCCGAGCCCGAGCATCGACTGCTTTTGTGCGCGGAGTTGCGTCGGGATATTGCGCAGAGTATCGTGCGAAGGGTTGGATATCGCGAGGCGGAGCGAGAACTGCGCTACTGCAAGGAGCAGGGGGTAAAGATAACTTCGTACAATGACGAAGCGTATCCGCGACTGCTGCGCGAAGTGCCCGACAGACCGCACATTATCTATTCGATGGGCGATTTGGAGTCACTCTCCTCGCCACATATATTATCAGTGGTGGGTACGCGCCGAATAAGCTCGTATGGCGAGACCGTTTGCGCCCGCATAATTCCCGAATTGGCCGAGATGTTTCCCGACTTGGTTGTTGTGAGCGGTTTGGCCTTCGGTGTTGATGCTGCAGCACATCGCGCAGCCCTGGCTGCAGGTGTGCGTACTGTGGGTGTGGTGGCAAATAAGTTGCCCGATATAATGCCAGCACAACATCGCAATCTTGCAAAGGATATGCTCGATAATGGCGGTGCAATCATCTCAGAAATCAGCTCCCAGATCAAGCAGAATGGCACATTCTACATACCTCGCAATCGTATAATTGCAGGTGTGGCGGAGGGTCTGTTGGTTGTGGAGTCGCCATCGAATGGCGGTTCTCTCTCGACGGCAAAGGCGGCGGATGCCTACTCGCGTACCATTATGGCTGTTCCGGGTCGCATAAATGATTCGCGCTCGGAGGGTACAAACCACCTCATAAAGACCAATGTTGCTCAGCTTGTGACTTCGGCACGCGATATTGCCGAGGCGTTGGGTTGGGAGGCGGATGGTCCAAAGGTCGAAAAACTGCACTATGAGCCTCGTGGCCTGAATCCGAAGGAGGAGGTCGTACTTCGTATCCTTGCCGATAACTCCGACGGGTTGTCACTAGATAATATTGCCGATGCGGCAGGGGCTACGGTGGCGGAGATAAGTGCTATCTTGTTGAACATGGAGTTGTCGGGACTGGTACGACAGCTACCCGGTAGAAAGTATGTAATATGTTGATAGACACCCATTCACATATATACGATGAGGCGTTCGATGGCGACCGCAATGAGGTTGTTGAGCGTGCTAAAAACGAGGGGATAGAGCAGATTATTCTCCCCGCTATTGATGGCGAGAGCAATGAACGGCTGTTTGATATGAGCCGAGCGCATAAGGGTTATGTTGTGCCGCTTATGGGCCTACACCCAACCTCTGTGAATGATAATCCCCGTTGGCGCGAGGAGTTGGCCGAGGTGGGGCGACTGCTTAAAAATCCGCCACAAGGTATAGAACGCTTCTATGGCGTTGGCGAGATAGGCCTGGATCTATATTGGAGTCGTGATTGGCAGATGGAGCAGACCGAAGCATTTAGGGCACAGCTCGATATGGCGATAGAGCACGACTTGCCGATTGTGGTCCATACGCGTGACGCGTGGGAGGAGATGGCGGAGATTATCGAAGAGTACCGCGACAAGGGGTTGCGAGGTATCTTTCACGCCTTCTCGGCTGATGTGGCGATGTATGAGCGATTGCGCGAGTGTGGCGACTTCCTATTCGGTATAGGAGGTGTTGTTACATTCAAGAAGAGCGCTTTGGCCGAGGTGGTTAAGTCGATGCGCCTGGAGGATTTGGTGGTCGAGACGGATGCTCCCTATCTTACGCCTGCACCCCATAGGGGAGAGCGTAACGAGTCGGCCTATGTGCGCTTTGTAGCGATGAAGATTGCCGAATTGCAAGGTGTCGATTTTGATGCTGTTGCCACACAAACAACGGCAAATGCCAAACGAATATTCAGATTATAACGAAATATGAAAAAGTCTTCAGTTTTGATCGTTTATACCGGTGGTACAATCGGTATGCGTCGCAATGAGAATGGCACACTCGTACCATTCGATTTTAGCACCATTGAGCAGGAGTTTCCCGCTGTGCGTAACCTCAATGTCGATATCTCGGTGTGTAAGACGGAGGCGATAGACTCCTCGAATATTACCCCTGCGAGATGGAGTGAGTTGGCGCATATCATTGCCGATAACTATGCCACTTACGATGGCTTTGTGGTGTTGCACGGTACGGATACGATGTCCTATACCGCCTCGGCAATCAGCTTTATGCTCGAGAACCTCTCGAAGCCGGTAATTTTTACGGGAAGCCAAATCCCGATGGGTGTTATGCGTACCGATGGTCGCGAAAATCTTATCACAGCGATTGAGTTGGCGGCAGCAACACACGCAGACGGCACTCCTATCGTTCCGGAGGTGGCCCTCTATTTCCAGAATCGCCTTTTCCGCGCCAATCGTACATCGAAGTATTCGGCCGAGGCCCTCAGTGCTTTCGATTCGCGAAACCTTCCGCCACTTGCAGAGGTAGGTGTGAATATCGTCTATAACCACTCGATTATCGCAAAGCCGAAGTCGGATGGTGCACCTTTGCGCGTGCTGGATAGA
The DNA here is from genome assembly GCA_017560455.1 of Alistipes sp. Lineage (GTDB taxonomy): Bacteria > Bacteroidota > Bacteroidia > Bacteroidales > Rikenellaceae > Alistipes. The sequence continues at coordinate 3,606 of JAFZEY010000116.1, forward strand.
CTCGACGATAATGTTGTGATCGTAAAACTCTTCCCGGGACTCTCGTGTAAAACACTCAAGTCGATGCTTTCGATTGAGGGTGTGCGCGGTGTTGTGCTCGAGACCTATGGTACGGGTAATGCCCCTACGACCGAGTGGTTCATATCGGCCATTCGCGAAACCATCGAGCGCGGTGTGGCGGTTGTTAATATCACGCAGTGCCCTGGTGGTGCCGTTGCTATGCACCTCTACGAAACAGGCCGACAGCTGCAGGATATGGGTGTTATCTGCGGCTACGATATGACAACCGAGGCTGCTGTAACGAAGCTTATGTGGTTGTTGGGTCAGGGATTATCGGGCAAGGAGTTGGCCGATAATATGGCAATTTCGGTGCGTGGAGAGTTGGAAAATTACGATAAAGCGTAATTTAACCAAAAAAAATGCCAATTATCCCGTAAAATAGTTGTTTCGGTTACTTATTTATTGGAAAAATATATATATCTTTGTGACAAAATGGATAGGTGCCTTTTGTCTGATAGACAAAGTGTGCGTTTCCAGAAGAAGAAACAACTTTTAATAATTAATAATTCAAAATTACAACTATGAAAAATCTTTTTAAGATGACATTGGTACTTGTTGCTGTTGCTTTGACAATGACAAGTTGCGACTGCTTCAAGAAGATGGCAAAGAAATCGTCTGAGGTTACTATTACATGTACTCCGGATGTTCTCGTGCTTAACAACGGTAAGGTTGTTGCTGATGTTACAGCTCAGATTCCGGCAAAGTATTTCAACAAGACTGCTTCGTTGAAGGTTACTCCTGCACTCGTTTATGAGGGTGGCGTAACTAAGGGTAGCACTCTCCTCCTCCAGGGTGAGAAGGTTGCTGACAACGGTATGCTCGTAAAGAGCAAGGAGGCTGTTAGCATCAAGCGTCAGGTTTCATTCGATTACAAGCCTGAGATGCAGCTCTCGAACCTCGTACTCATCGTTGAGGTTAAGTGCAAGGGTGGCAAGTGCAAGGAGTTTACTCTCGTAAATGCTAACACAGGTGAGGTTCTCCCTGCTGATACAAAGCTTACTCCTGCTGAGTACGGTTTGGTTATCGCTAAGGGTATCAACACATTGCAGAACGATCTCGATTACTCGGAGGCTATGTTGGCTGCTGCTAACAACTACAAGCGCGTTACTACCGTTGTAACAAAGGCTGATATCGTTTATCGTATCAACTGCTCGCGTGTAGCAAAGAAGGCTGTTGAGACTGAGGAGTTGAAGTCGTTGAAGGCTGGTGTTGAGGCTAACAAGGCTAACGACCGTGTTGCACAGTCGCTCTATGTTAATGGTTATGCTTCGCCAGATGGTCCTGAGAAGTTCAACGATAAGTTGTCTGAGAAGCGTTCTAAGACCGGTTTGAAGGCTGTTGAGAAGTTGCTCGCTGACGCTGGTTTGAACATTGACGCTGCTGCTTATGGTGAGGACTGGGATGGTTTCCAGGCTGCTGTTGCAGAGTCGAATATCGCTGACAAGGATCTTATCCTCCAGGTTTTGAAGATGTACTCGTCGAGTGCTGAGCGCGAGAAGGAGATCAAGAATATGTCTACTGTATTCAAGTCGCTCAAGACTGATGTATTGCCACAGCTTCGTCGTGCTCAGGTTGTTAACAGCGCAGATGTAACAGGCTGGAGCGATGAGGAGATGGTTGCTATTATTAAGGATGGTAAGGTTTCGACCTTGAAGCTCGAGGAGTTGCTCCACATTGCAACTGTTTGCGACGAGGTAGCTGAGACTGCTTTGGTTGAGGCTGCTAAGTCTGGTGATGCTCGTGCTTGGAACAACCTCGCATTGGTTTATGCTAAGGCTGGCAACTACGCTAAGGTTGTTGAGTGCTTGAACAAGGCTGACAAGAGCGTTGCAACCGAGTTGAACAACAACTACGCTTTGGCATACGCTGCTGAGGGTGATGTTGCAAAGGCTGAGGGTTATGCTGCTAACGCATCGGCTGAGGCTAAGGCTTTGGTTGCTGCTGCTAAGGGTGACTACGCTGCTGCTGCTCAGACTTTGAAGTCTGGCTACAACGCTGCTGTTGTAAACTTGCAGAATGGTAACCTCGTTGCTGCTAAGCAGTGCATCGCTAGCGATATGTCGGCTAAGGCTGATTACTTGCGTGCTGTTATCGCTTGCAAGGAGGGTGATGTAAATGGTGCTAAGGCTCAGCTCAACAGCGCAGTATCGAAGGATGCTTCGTTGAAGGCTAAGGC
>JAFZEY010000117.1 GCA_017560455.1 Alistipes sp.
AATCATCATAGATCAACTCATAGACAAGGTTATTCTGCAAATCGGTAATCACGCAGGTCATACTGTCACGGCCCACGTGTACTCCCGCAAAATAGAGCGTCGAGCAGGTCAATCCGAAGACATTAGGACGACGACCACCCTGCGTCTCCACCTTACCCAAATCCGAAACAATACCCTCATCAGCAAGCTCCTGCACGAGTTTGGTGATGGTTGGTACACTAATCTTCAACTCCTTGGTAAGCTCCGCAAGCGTAACCTCACCATTGGCAGCCATATAGGCAATAACATTTCGCTTGATAAGATTATTCTTGTGCGAAAGACCCTTTTCGGTATCTTGATTATTAAAAAAATCTATTAATGAACTCATTATTCCACCTATTATTTTTAAATTAGCCTAACGCAAAGATAATAAAAAAAGGCGAATAAGCTCCGCCTTTGTTAATTTTTTTCAAAAAATATTTAGATTTTTCAAAAATTAGAGATGCTCTCAACCTCTACATCTGCCGATATTTTACGAATCAGCCCCTGCAAAACCGTACCAGGTCCGATTTCGATATACGACTTGAAGCCATCTGCCGACATACGCTCCACAATCTGAGTCCAGCGAACGGGCGAGGTGAGTTGTTTTATCAGATTCTGCTTAATCTCCTCAGGCGAGGTATGCGGCTCGGCATCAACATTTTGATATACCGGGCATATCGGCTCGCCGAATTTCGCCATCTCGATAGCCTCGGCCAACTCCTTGCGTGCAGGCTCCATAAGTGGCGAGTGGAACGCACCACCGACAGAGAGCATCAACACCCTACGAGCACCCGCCTCCTTCAACTTGACACAAGCCTCACTCACAGCATCGACAGCACCCGAGATAACGAGCTGACCCGGGCAGTTATAGTTCGCCGCCACAACGACACCTTCAACCTCTCGACAGATATCCTCGATTGTCTTATCGGGCATATTAAGCACGGCAGCCATACTACCCTGCTCTATCTCGCAAGCCCTCTGCATAGCCATTGCCCGCTTTGCGACAAGTTGCAAACCCTCCTCAAAAGAGAGTGCACCCGCAACAACCAATGCCGAAAACTCACCCAACGAGTGGCCCGCTACAGCTGCAGGTTCAACACCGAGCACCTTGGCCAATACCACCGAATGGAGAAACACCGCAGGTTGCGTAACCTTTGTTTCGCGCAAATCCTCGGCCGTACCCTCAAACATTATATCTGTAATCCTAAAACCGAGCACCTCGTTAGCCCTCTCGAATATCTCCCTCGCCACGGGATTATTCTCGTATAGTTCCTTGCCCATACCGCTAAACTGCGCGCCCTGCCCAGGAAAAACACAAACTTTTTTCATCTCCTACAATACTATTTCATCGTAAAAACTTTGCAAATATAGCAAAAACTACATACTTTTGTGTTATTAACATCAAAACATCACCCATGAAACGATTATTTACGCTATTTATTGCACTATTTGTGTTTGCTATCAGCGCAAATGCCCGAGTAATTAAAGTTTTATCCATCGGTAACAGTTTTTCACAAGATGTAGTAGAGCAACACCTCTTCGAGCTTGCCGACGACGAAAATACGACATTGATCATCGGACACCTCTACATCGGAGGTTGCTCACTGCAGAAGCACCTTGTAAATCTTCGTGGAGAGAAAGCAGCGTACTCATATCGTAAAATAGACAAAGATGGCAAGAAGACCACCACTCCAAAAACATCCATACAGTTTGCTCTTGCAGACGAAAAGTGGGACTATATCATGGTACAGCAGGTAAGCGGCTTCAGCGGTGTTTACGCCTCATTTGGCAAGTATCTCCCCGAATATCTCGCCACCCTGCGTTCGCTCACACCATACAAGCCCAAGTTTCTATTGATGCAGACCTGGGCATACCAGAGCAATAGCGAGCACCTCAGCTTCTCCATCTACAACTACGACCAGATGACCATGTACAAGGCTATTGTAGAGGCTTGCAACAAGGTATTCAACGACAAGCAATATAAGTTCCACGCACTTATCCCAAATGGTACCGCAATCCAAAATGCGCGCACCTACTTTGGCGACAAGATGACTCGCGACGGCTACCACCTCGACAAAAAGATTGGTCGCTATGTCGGAGCCTGCACGATGTGCGAAGTTCTGCTCGGCAAGTCGGTTTTGTGCAACAAGTACAAGCCAAAATGGATGAGTAATGAGGAGGCTCTCTTTGCACAGAAAGCCGCACACGCAGCAGTGGCAAAACCTAACGAAGTTACAGAGATTAGATAATAGAGAAAAAAGTAAAGCACTATGGGAAACAAGATTAATGATCCTATTGCACGATTGATGGGCTTACGCTACAAGTCGCACCCTTGGCACGGTATCGAAGTGGGCGATAAGGCTCCCGAAGTTATTACCGCATTTATCGAAATGGTTCCGACCGACACCGTAAAGTACGAGTTGGATAAAGTGAGTGGCTATCTCAAAATTGACCGCCCACAGAAGTACTCAAATGTCGTTCCTGCCCTCTACGGATTCATTCCGCAGAGTTTTTGTGGCGAGAGCGTAGCGCAATATTGTATGCAACAGACCGAACGCACCGGAATTATCGGTGACGGCGACCCACTCGATATTTGCGTATTGACCGAGCGCGACATTGCACACGGCGACATCATCGTAAATGTTCGTCCTATCGGCGGATTCCGTATGCTTGACGGCAACGAGGCTGACGACAAGATTATTGCCGTACTCCGCCACGATGTAACCTACAGCGGCTACAACGATATTTCAGAGTTACCAAAGGGTGTTATCAACCGCTTGAAGCACTACTTCCTCACCTATAAGGATATGCCCGATTCGGAGTCACAGAAGAAGGTGGAGATAACCCATGTCTTTGGTCGCGATGAGGCCTACGAGGTTATCACTCGTTCGTTGGAGGATTACAAGAACCACTTCAACGGCTTAGACGAGATTTTACGCCATGTATAACACATTAAGCAGATAATAATGTCAGTAGAGAGCAAAGTAAGAGCCGTAACCACATTACGACTCAAGGAGATGAAGGATCGTGGCGAGAAGATTTCGATGCTTACCGCCTACGACTATTCTATGGCAAAGATTGTCGATGGTGCCGGCATAGATGTTATTCTCGTAGGCGATTCGGCAGCAAATGTCATGGCGGGATGGGAGACTACCTTACCTATCACCCTCGACCAGATGATTTATCACGCATCTTCGGTTGTGCGTGCCGTGGAGCGCGCATTGGTAGTATGCGATATGCCGTTCGGAACATACCAGAGTGACTCGCAGGCTGCACTCGATTCGGCTATCCGCATTATGAAGGAGACGGGAGCCGACTCTGTAAAGATGGAGGGTGGCGAGGAGATTCTCGACTCGGTAAAGCGTATTTTGGCAGCGGGTATTCCGGTTATGGGACACCTCGGACTCACACCGCAGTCTATCCACAAGTTTGGCACCTATAGCGTTCGCGCCAAGGAGGAGGCTGAGGCCGAAAAGCTGATACGCGATGCCAAGTTGTTGGAGGAGGCAGGCTGCTTCGCTATCGTTTTGGAGAAGATTCCGGCTGCATTGGCAGAGCGCGTTTCGAAGGAGTTGTCGATTCCGACAATCGGTATCGGTGCAGGTGGAGCTTGCGACGGTCAGGTTTTAGTAGTACACGATATGCTCGGTATAAACAAGGGCTTTTCGCCGCGCTTCTTGCGCCGTTACGCCGACCTTTACTCCATCATGAGCGAGGCTATTTCGCGCTATGTGGAGGATGTTAAATCGAACGACTTCCCTAACGAGAAGGAGCAGTACTAAACGAGCAACAAAAACTGACAAGAGTGGAGAGAATTCTTCACTCTTTTTTATTTCATTCAACCTCCGCTACCCCCTCCCTAAAAAAACAAATCGGGCGAGAAAAACTCCTGCCCGACTTGTTTTGAAACTTGGTCAATTAAGCCCAATCGTCAGTATCAGTACCCAAATCAGGAATACCGAATGATGTGCTATTCTCGTAGCCGCGTTCGGCAACTACCTCAAATACCGAAACCTCAGGGGTTATATAATTCTTTTTCATGATCTTTTCAAAGTTTTAATCATTAGTACCCCGTAAATTATTTGCCGTAAGAACCGTAATCGATATTGTTCACGCTCGACAACCAAGAGATACTCCTAAAGTCTGCAGTATCGACAACGCCGTCACCGGCTGTATATGTGAGCACATTCTCCTCATTAAGCACTACAGTGTTAGTCGAACTTGTTGCGATGCTACCACCAAGCTTAACATCTGTACACTCTCCGAAAACTCCTGCCGGATCACCTACAAGCATACCTACAAGTGGATAAGGAACCTCGTTACCATCCTTATCTACATAGTAAGCCTTGATATTGCAGTAGCACTGTACTCTTCTTACCGCTCTTCTCTTTTGGCTATCAGATCCTATATGACCAGTAATACCACCAACAAGGACAGTCTGACCCTCTGCATACTCTGCATAAGCCTCGATATTACCTGTATTCACCCACTTTATATCGTAATTACCAAGACCGGCAAATGAGTGACCAAAAAGACCTCCAACACGATATGTGCCGCTGACTTTACCCTCAACCTTGATATTACCGTGATTGATTACCTGACCCGACTCACCCTCAAATACAGAGAAATCATAGCCATTTCGGCGACCAAATGCACCTCCAATATCGAGATCTTTCAATGTTGCGCTCTTGGTTACGGTAAAGTTTCCATTGTTAACAAATCTGCAATTATTACCAATCTTAACAGGTGTATTAAAGGTATATCCGCCTATTCCTGCCAAACGACAAGTGGCAGCACACGAACCACTCATTGTGATATCACCATTATGAACAATATTCTTACACCTTAGGTAAAGGTATGGAATAGACAATGACGAGTCAGAGTCGGCATCGTGTGTTGCTATCGCCACAATACCTGTGAGGTAGCAGTTTCCGGTAAACGAGCCCGAAACAACGATATCAGCAGTCTCGGTATTGGTAACATCACCGTAGAATGTAACAGTACATCCTGAATTGAAACGAGCAATACAACAAGATAAATTAAGATTTGTTCCTGAACCGTTAACAGTAAGTGAGCCGCTATTGGTAACAGGGCCCTTAAAATCGATTGTTATAGCAGTGTCCATGTTACCCAAAATAGCTCCAATATTTGCATCACCTGTATGGGTAGTATTCAATGTGATATTTCCTTTATTAACCGTATTTCCCTCGAAATAGAATGTCTTAGGTGCAGACTCTGTTCCGTTTGAGTAGGCGATGATACCTCCTATTCTACAATTTCTAACAGTTGCACCCTCGGTGGTAGTGATATCTCCGTTATTGCAGCAGTTCTTCAATGTGGCAACCGAGTTTGCACCACGATATGTTGCAACAATACCACTCATATATGCAGCCACTTTACCGGTTGTGTCGCTGTAAGTTATGCTACCATTATTTGTACAGTTCTCGAACTGAGTAAAGAGACTGCCTACCTTATCGGTAAAACCTACGATACCACCGACCGATGCAATCATCTTCTTGGTAGTCGAAAGTTGGTCAATCTCAATTGTCACATTGTTTGTACAATCCTTAAACTTAACACCCGATGCAACACCTGTGATACCACCTGTCGCACCATTGTTGATTACATCTTCAGAAGCAGGTACTGCATCAGAAACGACAGTGATACTTCCACTTGCGCTACAACCCATCACAACAGGAGCATTTCCGTTTGCCACGATTCTACGAGCAAAGCCTCCGGTGTTAGGATTTACAGTCTCCTCGATATTTACATTAAGGTGCAAACCCTTGAATGAAGCTGCAGTTACATTGAACAATGGCGCCTTCAAGCCTTTGATAGCAAAGCCGTTACCATAGATAGTACCTGTATAGTTTGCAGCCTCGATAGAAGTCCACTCAACATTTGTCATATCAACATCGCCCGAGAAAACAGCATTACTAACAGCTCCTGCCTCAACAGCATTTTTGAATGCAACCAACGAAGAGCTGTCATTGATAACGAATGTTCCATCTTCACTCGCCTGATAGACAATAGGGGTAGCAAACTCGCGAACCTTACCTGCTACGAGAGGCTCGTTGTCGCCCGCTGTTACGGTTGCGTACATCACGCCACCATTAGAATCCTCCAGAGTTACATACAACTCATTATATACACCCGCAGGGACTGCAATGTGAAG
>JAFZEY010000018.1 GCA_017560455.1 Alistipes sp.
GGATGTTACCCCAGTTACCCTGGCAGTCAATAAGAAGTTCCTTCTGACCGAGCTGCACGAGTGCATCCTTGATAGAAGCATCACCGTGCGGGTGGTACTGCATAGTCTGTCCCACGAGGTTTGCCACCTTGTTCAACTTGCCGTCATCCACAACCTTCATAGCGTGGAGAATGCGGCGTTGCACCGGCTTCAAACCATCTTCAATGTGGGGCACTGCACGCTCCAAAATAACATACGAGGCGTAGTCCAAGAACCAATTCTTGTACATACCCGTCAGTCGCTTGGTACTCTGCTCCGCCATCAGGGCGTCATACTTACCAGGCTCTGACGCGACAATCTCCTCGTCATTCACCAACTCTTCCTGTATATCTTTCTCTTCGTTCATAGTCATTTGTTGTTAGCTATTTTTAGCTACGCTCTACACATAGGATTTGATAGGAGCGCACCTGCGGTGCTTGATAGGATTTGATAGGAAGTCCTATTTTATCCTATCTAGTCCTATCTAGTCCTATTTAATCCTATCATTTTCTACTTTGTCCTCCTCGATGCGAAGGTTACCCACAATAAACTGCTGACGGTCGTAGGTGTTCTTACCCATATAGAAGGTGAGCATATCCATAATCGGGTCGTCCTTCGTCAGGCGCACCTTGTCGAGGCGTATCTGCTCGCCAATGAAGCCCTCGAACTCGTCAGGCGAAATCTCTCCAAGACCCTTGAATCGGGTAATCTCGGCTGTTGCACCGCACTTGGCAATCGCCGCAACACGCTCCTCCTCCGAGTAGCAGTAGATGGTCTCCTTCTTGTTACGCACACGGAACAAAGGCGTCTGCATAATGAAGAGGTGACCACGACGAATCAAATCGGGGAAGAACTGCAAGAAGAAGGTCAGGAGCAACAAGCGGATGTGCATACCATCGACATCGGCATCGGTTGCGATAACCACCTTATTGTAGCGGAGGTTGTCCATATCCTCCTCGATATTCAACGCTGCCTGCAAGTAGTTGAACTCGTCGTTCTTGTAGACAATCGTCTTCTTCATGCCGAACGAGTTGAGCGGTTTTCCTCGCAATGAGAAGACCGCCTGTGTCTGCGGGTTACGGCTCTTGGTGATAGATCCCGACGCCGAGTTACCCTCGGTGAGGAATATCATCGTCTGCTCGGCCAACTCGTGCTTGTCGTTACGGTGAATCTTACAATCGCGCAAGTTCTTGTTATTTACCAACGCCTTCTTCGCAGTCTCGCGAGCCTTCTTCTGCACGCCCGCAATCTCCTTGCGCTCCTTCTCGTTATCGACAATCTTGCGCTGGATGGCCTGCGCCACCTCAGGGTTCTTGTGGAGGTAGTTGTCCAACTCGGTCGAGAGGAACTCGCCCACAAACTGACGAATTGTTGGTCCGCCATTCCACATATCCTTCGAGCCGAGCTTAATCTTGGTCTGCGACTCGAACAATGGCTTCGACACCTTCAACGAGATAGCCGCAATGATTGAAGAGCGAATATCCGAAGGGTCGTAGTCCTTGCGGTAGAACTCCTTCAGGGTCTTAACCACAGCCTCGCGGAATGCTGCCTGGTGGGTACCACCCTGCGAGGTGTACTGACCATTCACGAACGAGTAGTAGGTTTCGCCGTAGCCGTTGCCGTGGGTTATCACAACCTCGATATCCTCACCCGAGAGGTGGATAGGAGCGTAGCAAGGCTCCTCGCCGAGGTTATCGTTCACAAGGTCGAGCAAGCCGTTCTTCGAGACATACTGTGTGCCGTTGAGCGAGATGACCAACCCCTTGTTGAGGTAGGTGTAGTTGCGGAGGAGCTGCTCCACGAACTCGAGGTTGTAGTTGTACTTGCCAAAGACCTCCTCATCTACACGGAAGCGGATGAAGGTACCATTCTTCTCCTTCACGCCACTCTCCCACTGCTCGTCCACCTGGATACCCTTCTCGAACATCACCGAGTGGGCCTCGCCATCGCGCACCGAACGCGCCATAAACTCGCTCGAGAGGTAGTTCACGGCCTTCACGCCGACACCATTCAAGCCTACGGTCTTCTTGCCATCCTCCTCGTAGTTGCTACCCGTGTTCATCACACTCACCGCAGCAGCCAACGCTCCGAGTGGAATACCACGACCATAGTCGCGCACCGAGACCACATTATCCTCGATGGTCAGCTCCACACGGCTGCCATAGCCATTCATAAACTCGTCAATCGAGTTGTCGGTAACCTCCTTGATGAGCACATAGATACCGTCATCCGACATCGTGCCATCGCCGAGCTTGCCGATATACATACCCGGACGCAAACGAACATGCTCTCGGGGCGAGAGCGTCTTTATCGAGTTCTCGTCGTATGTCGCCGGTGTTTTTAATAAATCTGCCATATAAAACTACTCACTACTATCTACTCACTACTCACTCTTTCTAATCTCTGCAAGTGCCTCGGTCATCACCGCCTGCACCTCTTGTGCCAACTCGGAAGCATCGGTCGCTGCAACCTTCTCGGCCGAAATTGGCGGAAGAACCTTCACGGTCAAGACATTGCGCCAATTGAACCAACAGCTCTTCTTCTTGAAAATATTGGTTGTACCATCCAGCACAACGGGCAAAATCTCCACACCCGCCTCCTTCGCCAAGGCGAATGCTCCGCCCTTGAAACGGTGAATCTCGCCATCCTTCGAGCGAGTGCCCTCAGGGAATATCGCAATCGAGGCACCACGCGAAATCCACATCTTGCCGTCGTTGATGACCTTAGCCATAGACTCACGAGGGTTACCGCGCTGGATAGGAATATCGCCGTGACAAATCAACATAGGGCCGATGTAAGGCATCTTGAAAACCTCCTGCTTCGACACCCAACGGAAGTTGAGTGGAAGGAAGTAGAGGGCGATGATGTCGGCCATACTCTGGTGGTTGATGGCGATGACATAGGTCTTGTTCTTGTCGATATTCTCCAAGCCCGAAACACGCTGTTTCCAGGTAAATGGAGCCTTCCAGAACATCATACAAATCATCTTCGAGCACCAATGCACCGCCTTACGAGCCTTGTCGAAGGGGTAACATACGCCGAGCACAATCCACGACACGATGAACCAAAAGGTCAATTCTACAATCGTGTAGAGCGCAAAAATAAGTGTCAACATAGTCTGTTATTTTTTTAGTTTTCTTCTCAAATTTGGGTTCGGGTCACACGCCCATATAACATTACCCGCAAAAATACACTTTTTATTTATTTTAGGAAATAAATCGCAAAAATAGTTATTAACAATTTTTCTGCGTTGTGCGGAAGAGACGAGCTGTTATCAGATTTAACAAATTTAACACCCTTAACACCGTGTTAAAAGTGTTAAAAATGTTAAAAATGTTAAAAGCGTAAAAAAAAGTTGGCAAAATACTTGACAAGGGGGTATCTCTTGTTATATATTTGCACCACGAAAGTTCAATTTATTAATCCTTAAAACATATTTTATTATGACAACATTCAAAGAGTTGAATGTGTCCCCTGCTATGCCCATAGAGCGCGCTGAGCAGTCGGGTACACGACCCCTTGCCAACCTCCTTGCGTTGGCAGAAAACCTCCCTGACCCTACGCCAGAGGAGCTTGCAGAGGCTGATCGCATCCTTGCCGAGGCCTTTGCTCCCTACGAAGGCAGAGATGCCTACTTCTATGAACAAGAGATGCGTAAGGCGGAACTACGCGAGCAGGTATCTCCGCATCTCGTAGACTTGACCAAGCCTGCACCCATTGTAAAACCAATAATTGAACAACGGGGTATGATGATAGCCTCGTTAGGCAATATATCGGCTGTGGTAGGTGCTGCCAAGAGCAAAAAGACCTTTCTTTGTAGTGCTCTTGTGGGTGGTCTGCTCTCCGACAATGGCGACTTCGGCATCGCTCCGCGCCTTGCCAAGGTGCTATGGGTAGATACCGAGCAGTCACAGCTCCACACCCGTAAGGTCGTAGAGCGAATACATCGCCTTGCGGGGTGGGATACGGAGCGCAATAACGGTCTGTTTCACTCGCTCTGCTTGCGCGAGATAGAGCCTAAATCGAGAGCCGAATTGCTCTATATGGCTATCGAGCTCTACAAACCTCATTTGGTGGTTGTAGATGGTATCTCGGACCTTATGTACAACACCAACGACATCGAAGAGAGCGACCGCATAGTGGGTAGGTTGATGACGCTCTCCACCGAGTATAACTGCCATATACTCTGCGTATTACACACCAACCCCAACAGCGACAAGGCGCGTGGCCACATAGGCTCTACCCTGCAACGAAAGGCCGAGACGGTAATCTTCGTGCACAAGGTAGGCGACTGCTCGGTGGTGGAACCTCAGTTCTGTCGAAATGAGGAGTTTACCCCCTTCGCCTTCACGATTGACGAGGAGGGGCTACCCGTGGAGTGTGAGCTACCCAGGGAGAGCTCCACCGCCTCGAACGACTGCGTTCGCATAATGGAGAACCACTACCCTAACGGCATCGAACGCGAGATACTTGTCGACCGCCTGGTGAGCGAGGTGGGCTTGACCTATGGCTCTGCCCAGGTGAAGATTACCCGAGCCATCCGTACAGGTCTGCTTGTCAGTACGAACGGTACACTGCAGCTACCGCCATAGTAGTTTTAACACTTTTAACATTTTTAACACTTTTAACACTTTTAACATGGTGTTAAGGGTGTTAAATTTGTTAAATTTGTTAAATGCCATTTTAATTTCCAATTAAAATTTGTACCTTTGTCCCAAATTTGGATAATTATGAGATTTAAGGAAGGATACAAAGTGCGCTCGATGGCGGGCGAGAATGTGGTGATTATGCAGGGAAACGCGGGTAGCGATATGACTCGCATAATATCTCTCAACGACACTTCGTTATTATTGTGGAACGCATTGCAGGGCAAGGAGTTCGAGGTTGCGGATGTGGCAAATATCCTTGTCGGGGAGTACGAAATCGATGCCGACACTGCCGAGCGCGATGCTAAGGCATGGGTGGAGAAGATTCAAGAGTGCGGACTCGTATAGACAAAAGAAGATGAAGAGGATAACACTATTTATACTATTTGCGTTGGGTGCAGTTGTGGCTCACGCGCAGAGCATCACGGGTAAGGTGGTGGATGCGCAGGGCAAGGCTCTACCCGGTGCATCGGTCTATTGGGCCGACACCTCGGTAGGTACCGCTACCGACCTCGAGGGTGGCTTCTCGCTCTACCGCGTGAAGGATAACAATGCCCTTGTGGCATCGTTCCTCGGCTATACAAACGACACTATTCGCGTGGAGGCAAAGCAGCGCGAGGTATCGTTCCACCTCACCGAAGGTGTGGCTGTGGATGCTGTAGTTGTGGAGGGAGGCTTGGGTAACTACATCCGCCAAGACGGACTCCTCAAGAGCGAGAATATCTCCTTTGCGGGACTCTGCAAGATGGCGTGTTGCTCGTTGGCCGAGAGCTTCGAGAACTCGGCATCGGTAACCGTAGGCTTCAGCGATGCAATATCGGGAGCACGACAGATTAAGATGCTCGGTTTGGCGGGCACCTACACCCAGATACTCGACGAGAATCGCACCATAATGCGCGGTCTTTCAGCCCCTTACGGCTTGTCATACACGCCAGGCATGTGGCTCTCGTCAATTCAGGTATCGAAGGGTATAACCTCCGTAACGGGAGGTCACGAGGCCATCACAGGACAGATTAACCTCGAACATCGCAAGCCGACCGACGAGGAGCGAATGTTCCTGAATATCTACCTCGACACCCATCTCAAGCCTGAGGTGAATATCTCTTCGGCAATGCCCGTAACGAAGGACAAGCGTCTTTCGACCGTCATCCTGGCACACGCCTCGATGGATACGATGGAGCACGACGGCAACGACGACGGATTCCGCGATATGCCGATGATGCGGCAGTTCAACATCGCCAACCGTTGGCTCTACCAGGCCGAGAACGGTATGCAGGTGCGCTGGGGTGCGAAGTACCTCAACGACTACCGCCTTGGTGGTCAGGTGGGCTACAAGCCCGAGATGCGTAAGGACGATGATTGGCGCAACGAGTGGTACGACAAAAAGATCTACGGCTCGGAGGTGAAAAACCAAGAGGCAAACGCCTACTTCAAGCTCGGCAAGCCTGTGGGTAAGGCGGTCTTCGACAAGGAGAACAACGAGGAGTTGCGCTCGAATGTGGCCTTTGTTGTCGATTACGACTTCTTCGACGAGAATGCCTACTTCGGTGCAGATAAGGCCTACCTCGGCCGTCAGCATATGACCACAGCCAATGCGATGTATGCCCACTACTTCACACCGCGCTCATCACTCACAAGCGGTGTAAGTGCATCGTCGCGCTGGGTGGATGAGACCCTTACCGATTGGACACAAGGTGGCTACAATGGCGAGAATATCGCCCTCTCTCCACGCCGCAACGAGAGCGAGGTGGGAGCCTACACCGAGTATACATATAATATAAAGGATAAGCTTTCGGTGGTTGCAGGCTTGCGCTACGACTACGCCTTCCACTTCCGTCAGCACCTCGTAACACCGCGTGCCCACATCAAGTGGAACATCACCCCGACAACCGTATTGCGCGGTTCGGTGGGTATGGGACACCGCCCTACCGACATCGTGACCGACAATATCGGCATTATGGCGACAGCTCGCGCCCTCAACATCGACACCAACCTCAACCGCATGGAGCACGCCTTGACTGCGGGAGGTTCCTTATCGCATAGCATCTCGACGATAGAGCCGAACGACATGACAATCAGCGTGGATTACTTCTACACGCGTCTTTACAATACCGTAGTGGTAGACCAGGAGGGCAACCCATGGACCATCGACATCTACAACAGCGATGGTCGTTCGCGCACCCACACCGCGCAGATTGACATCACCTGGACACCAATCAAGCGATTCGACATCTTCGCAACATTCCGCTACACCGACTCGCGCTACACCATCAACAACCACGGTGTGCCAACCCTGGTGGAGCGACCACTCGTAAGCCGTTACAAGGCGTTGATAAACCTCCAATACGCAACCAATATGCGCAAGTGGACATTCGATTTGACGGCACAGCTCAACGGCCCAGCACGCATACCTACACAGACGGGAGATTTGAAGGACTCCACCCTCTCGCCCATCTACCCTATGCTCTTTGCACAGGTGTCGCGCCGCATCCGCAAGTGGGAGATATATGTGGGCTGCGAGAATATCCTCAACTTCAAGCAGAAGGAGCCAATCATCTCGGCCGACGATCCCTACTCGACCGCGTTCAACTCCTCGCTCATCTGGGGACCACTTATGGGCGCAAAGGCCTACATCGGAGTAAGATTTAACTTATATTAAAGATAAAAGACCATGAAGAAGATTATTGCACTTTTCGCTATGCTTGCATTGGTAGCAGGCGTGGCAATGGCAGCACCGGCACAGAAGACCGAAAAGAAGATTGCGACCGTGGTATTCACCACCGACATCGACTGCCAACACTGCGCACAGAAGGTGCTCAACTCGATTCCTTACGAGAAGGGCATCAAGGATGTGAAGGTAGATGTTAAGACCAAGACCGTAACCGTAAAGTTCGACGAGGCAAAGAACAACATCGAGAACTTGAAGAAGGCCTTCGCGGGCATCAAGGTCAAGGTCACAAAGACCGAAACCAAGGAGTAAACAAAAGAGAGCCGTGTGGCTCTCTTTTGTTTTTGAGGCCATTAGCTTTTTTATAAGATAGGATTCGGGCTTATGCCCTCGATAGGATTAGATAGGATTAGATAGGATTAGATAGGATTAGATAGGATTAGATAGGATTAGATAGGATTAGATAGGATTAGATAGGA
>JAFZEY010000118.1 GCA_017560455.1 Alistipes sp.
ACAAGCACGGTTTCCGCGCTCGTATGGCTACTGCGAATGGCCGCAAGGTGTTGGCTGCTCGCCGCGCAAAGGGTCGCAAGAAGTTGACTGTTTCTGACGAGGCAACTTTCAAGTACAATTAATCTGTAATCAATCAGGATTAAATATAGAGGAGTGCGATTTGCACTCCTCTATATTTTTATATCAAACCATAGGTATCGAGATGATTTATCCGTGCAACAAGCAGGAAAACAGCCTTTTCACGCACTGTAAAGAGTGTTTTTCGCGAAGATTTCACTCCTCCGCTTTTCGTTTTTCAGTTAGTTTTATTAACTTTGCGCAATTATATACTATGCCGTATGAAATTCAAAGAGTATAAGAACCTCGATTTATCGGCTCTTGCCAACGATGTATTGGCAGAGTGGGACAAGAAAGACACTTTTGCAAAGAGTATCGAAACGCGCGAGGGTGCGCCTGCATTCATCTTCTTCGAAGGACCTCCTTCGGCAAATGGTATGCCGGGTATCCACCATGTTATGGCGCGCACCATCAAGGATGTATTCTGTCGTTATAAGACTCAGCAGGGCTACCGTGTAAACCGTAAGGCGGGTTGGGATACCCACGGTTTGCCTGTAGAGTTGGGTGTTGAGAAGACTCTCGGCATCACCAAGGAGGATATCGGCAAGAAGATTACCGTTGAGGAGTACAACCGTCGTTGTCGTGAGGATGTGATGAAGTACACCGATGTATGGAGCGACCTTACTCGCCAGATGGGTTATTGGGTAAACCTCGACGATCCATATATCACATACGACAACAAATATATTGAGACTTTGTGGTATCTCCTCAAGCGACTCTACGACAAGGGTTTGCTCTACAAGGGTTATACCATTCAGCCATACTCGCCAGCGGCAGGAACAGGTCTTTCGACTCACGAGTTGAACCAGCCTGGTTGCTACCGCGATGTCAAGGACACTACTTGTACGGCTCAGTTCCGCATCGTGCGCAACGAGAAGAGCGAGCACCTCTTTGAGGGTGCCGAGGGAGAGCTTTTCTTCCTCGCTTGGACCACCACACCTTGGACCTTGCCTTCGAACACCGCACTCTGCGTTGGTCCGCAGATTGAGTATGTTCGCGTAAAGTGCCAAAACCCATACACCGAGGCTCGCCAGACTATCATCATGGCAAAGGATCTCGTTGGTTCGTACTTCGGCAAGAAGCAAGAGGGCACATTCGAGGTTGAGGAGCAGACATTCAAGGGTAAGGAGTTGGAGGGCATTCGCTACGAGCAGCTCATCCCTTGGGTACAGCCTATGGGCGATGCGTTCCGCGTAATCGTGGGTGACTATGTAACCACTTCGGATGGTACCGGTATCGTTCATATCGCACCTACCTTCGGTGCTGATGACGACCGCGTAGCACGCGCAGCAGGTATTGCACCGCTCTTTATGGTCGATACCGCAGGCAAGAACTGCCCTATGGTTGATCGCTCGGGTCGTTTCTTCCGCTTGGAGGATCTCGATGCCGATTTCACCGCAAAGTATGTAAATGTTGAGCTCTACAAGGAGTGGGCAGGTCGCTATGTAAAGAATGCCTACGATGCTGCGTTGGCAGATAGCGAGACCACACTCGATATCGATATCTGTGTTGCTCTCAAGGGCGAGGATAAGGTCTTCAAGATTGAGAAGCACACCCACTCATATCCACACTGCTGGCGTACCGACAAGCCGGTATTGTACTACCCTCTCGACTCGTGGTTTATCCGCACTACTGCGCTCCGCGAGCGTATGATCGAGTTGAACAACACCATCAAGTGGCAGCCAGAATACACAGGCTCGGGCCGCTTTGGCAAGTGGTTGGAGGGATTGGTTGATTGGAACCTCTCGCGTTCGCGCTTCTGGGGTACCCCACTCCCAATCTGGGCTACCGAGGACTACTCGGAGATGAAGTGTATCGGCTCAGTTGAGGAGTTGATGGGCGAGATCGAGAAGTCAATCGCTGCAGGCTTTATGACCGAGAACCCATACGCAACATTCAAGGTGGGCGATATGTCGGCAGAGAACTACTCGACCGACCACCTTGACCTCCACAAGCCATATGTTGACAGCATCGTTCTCGTATCGTCTAAGGGCGAGCCTATGCGCCGTGAGAGCGATTTGATCGATGTATGGTTCGACTCGGGTGCTATGCCTTACGCACAGCGTCACTACCCATTCGAGAATGCCGAGAACTTCGACAAACTCTTCCCTGCGGACTTTATCGCAGAGGGTGTTGACCAGACTCGTGGTTGGTTCTTCACATTGCACGCAATCGCTACAATGTTGTTCGACAGCGTAGCGTTCAAGAATGTCATTTCGAACGGTCTTGTACTCGACAAGAACGGTAACAAGATGTCGAAGCGCTTGGGCAACGCTGTAGATCCATTCGAGGTGTTGAACAAGTATGGCGCAGATGCCACCCGTTGGTATATGATTGCTAACTCGGATCCTTGGGACAACCTCAAGTTCGATGTTGATGGCGTGGATGAGGTACGCCGTAAGTTCTTCGGAACACTCTACAACACCTACTCGTTCTTCGCGCTCTACGCAAACATCGACGGCTTCACAGGCAAGGAGGCAGAGGTACCAATGGAGAAGCGTCCGGAGATTGACCGTTGGATTATCTCGTTGTTGAACACCTTGGTTAAGGATGTTACTGCAGCATTGGAGGACTACGATCCAACCCCTGCAGCACGCGCTATCCAGGAGTTCGTAGGTGAGAACCTCTCGAACTGGTATGTACGACTCAACCGTAAGCGTTTCTGGGGCGGTGAGATGAACGAGGATAAGCTCTCGGCTTACCAGACTCTTTACACCTGCCTCGAGACCGTTGCCAAGTTGGCAGCTCCATTTGCTCCGTTCATCTCGGATCGCATCTTCTGCGACTTGAACGCATTGAGCGAGCGCCACTCGGAGGATTCGGTACACCTCGCATCGTTCCCTAAGTGCAATGAGGCACTTATCGATACTCGTTTGGAGGATATGATGGCTATGGCACAGCAGGTATCGTCAATGGTACTCGCACTTCGCCGTAAGGTAAATATCAAGGTGCGTCAGCCACTCGCAAAGGTGTTGATCCCTGTGCTTGACGACGCAACCGAGGAGCACCTCTCAGCCGTAAAGTCGCTTATTCTTAACGAGGTTAATATCAAGGACATGGAGCTTATCCGCGAGACTACAGGCCTTATCACCAAGCGTATCAAGCCTAACTTCAAGACCTTGGGCCCACGCTATGGCAAGTATATGAAACAGATTGCAGCAATGACTGCCGAGTTCTCGCAGGAGAAGATTGCCGAGATTGAGGCTTCGACCGAGATTGTACTCGACATGGGCGCCGAGCAGATTACCGTAACCCCTGCTGACTTCGAGATTATGTCGGAGGATATGCCGGGTTGGTTGGTTACAAGCGAGGGCAAGCTCACCGTAGCTCTCGACATTACTCTCACCGACGAGTTGCAGAAGGAGGGTGTTGCCCGTGAGTTGGTAAATCGCATCCAGAATATCCGTAAAGACTCCGGCTTGGAGGTTACCGATAAGATTGAGGTCGAGGTTGAGGATATCGAGGCTGTACGCGCAGCTATTGCCGACTTCGCATCATACATCGGCCAGCAGACTTTGGCAGTGAGTGTCAAGACCGCTGCTGCACCGCAAGGTGAGTTCGTTGTAGATAGCGATGTGAACGAACTTCCGTTGAAAATCGCCATTAAGCGAGCATAAATAGAGGTTTTAGGGGCGAAAATGTAAAAATATCACATTTTTTGCCCCTAAAAATTTGTAGGTATCAAATTTTTGCGTACCTTTGCCGTGCTGATTGAGAAAATCAGTTCCTCAAAGCCCAGGTGGTGGAATTGGTAGACACGCTACTTTGAGGGGGTAGTGGGCGTTAGCCCGTGTGAGTTCGAGTCTCGTCCTGGGCACTGAAAACCGCTGAGAGTTATCTCGGCGGTTTTTCTTTTTATGCCAAGCCCGTAACTCGGACTATCATTCTTAATAGTATTTATGAAAATAGCCCTATTTATCCTACCAATCCTTTAAGCATCGAAGATGCGCTCCTATTAATCCTATTGCTCGTTTTAACTTAAAATCTGGCACCATATTATATCTATTGTCGGCTCTGAAAACAAAAAAGATACGCACTCTTTTGGAGTGCGTATCTTCTTGATTTAAGGTAACTGACTACCAGCTTGCCTTCTTAACGCCTGGGATAAGACCAGCAGAAGCCATCTCACGGAACTGGATACGGCTGATGCCGAACTGACGCATATATCCCTTTGGACGACCTGTCAACATACAACGGTTGTGCTGACGGATAGGGTTTGCGTTGCGTGGGAGCTTCGAAAGAGCGATCCACGCCTCCTCGTGATCAATCTCGCCGGCTTTCAACTGAGCAGCGATCTCGTCACGCTTGTGCTGATAACGAGCAGCCAACTTCGCACGCTTTACCTCGCGTGCCTTCATCGATTCCTTTGCCATAGCTTATTGATTCTTTTTAGCGTTTTTGAATGGCAAACCAAACTCACGGAGAAGCGAGTATGCCTCCTCGTCGGTTGGTGCCGAAGTTACGAATGTGATCTCCATACCGAAGATCTTGGTAATCTTGTCGATGTCGATCTCAGGGAAGATGATCTGCTCGGTGATACCGAGAGTGTAGTTACCCTGACCATCGAACTTGTCGTTGATACCCTTGAAGTCACGGATGCGTGGAAGGGCAACAGCGATAAGACGCTCCAAAAACTCGTACATACGGGTACCGCGGAGGGTTACACGAACACCGATAGGCATGCCCTTACGGAGCTTAAAGTTCGAGATATCCTTACGCGACTTAGTCTGTACTGCCTTCTGACCTGTTATCTGAGTAAGCTCCTCCTGAGCTACATCGATGAGCTTCTTGTCGGCTACTGCCTGGCCCATACCCTGGTTGATAACGATCTTTTCAAGTTTAGGACACTGCATAATGCTCTTGTATCCAAACTCCTTCATAAGGGCAGGAACGATCTGCTCCTTATACTGTGTTTTGAGTGATGGAATGTATGCCATTATTTGATCTCCTCTCCTGATTTTTTAGCGTAACGAACTAATTTACCTTCTGCGTTTGCCTTACGACCTACACGAGTAGCCTTGCCACTCTTAGGGTCGAGCACCTGCAAGTTAGAGATGTGAATCGCAGCCTCCTGCTCAACGATTCCACCCTGAGGATTCTGTGCGTTAGGCTTTGTAGCCTTCTTCACGAGATTTACGCCCTCAACAATAGCGCGCTGCTTCGAAGTCTCAACCTTGAGAACCTTACCCTGCTGGCCCTTATTGTCACCGGCGATAACCACTACCATATCCCCTTTCTTAATATGTAATTTCACTGACATATAAAGTACTCTTTTTTAATTATTACAATACTTCCGGTGCGAGAGAGATGATCTTCATATACTGGTCACGAAGCTCACGAGCAACTGGACCAAAGATACGAGTACCACGCATCTCACCCTGGTTGTTAAGAAGGACTACGGCATTGTCATCGAAACGGATGTATGAACCGTTTGCACGTCGAATCTCCTTTTTTGTTCTTACTACGACTGCCTTCGATACGGCACCCTTCTTTACATCACCAGAAGGGCTTGCGCTCTTAACAGCCACTACAATCTTGTCGCCGATTGAAGCATAACGACGCTTTGTACCGCCAAGTACTCGGATACAAAGAACCTCCTTTGCACCGCTGTTATCGGCTACTGTAAGTCTGCTTTCTTGTTGTATCATAATTACTTAGCTCTTTCAATAATTTGTACTAATCTCCAACGCTTCGTCTTGCTCAACGGGCGAGTCTCCATAATGCGTACTGTATCACCTTCGTTTACGGTTGTGTCAAGACACTCAGCTGCGAACTTGGTAGTCTTGTTAACGAACTTACCATAGATTGGGTGCTTTACCTTACGAGCAACTGCCACTACGATGGTCTTCTCCATCTTGTTGCTGACAACTACTCCGATACGCTCTTTTCTAAGATTTCTTTCCATAGTTCAATTCTTATTTTTGGCGCAGAATAGTCATCATACGAGCTATATCTCTGCGGGTTTTCTTAATTTCCGAAGGATTCTCGACTGGCGAAACGGCGTGTTGAACCTTCATAGTTGCAAGTCTTGCCTTCTCCGAAGCTACGCGCTCCTGCAAGTCCTGAACTGACATCTCCTTAATTTCAACTGTTTTCATAATCTATAATCCTCCTTTTTTACAATGCTGTCGACTCATCATAGTCGCGGCGAACAATAAACTTAACTGTGATTGGCAACTTCTGCGCTCCAAGACGGAGTGCCTCCTTTGCAATCTCCATTGGTACACCCTCTGCCTCGAACAAGATACGGCCTGGAGTGATAGGTGCTACGAATCCTTCTGGATTACCCTTACCCTTACCCATACGCACCTCGGCTGGCTTCTTGGTGATTGGCTTATCAGGGAAGATTCGAATCCAGATCTGTCCCTCACGCTTCATATAACGGGTGATCGCCTGACGTGCTGCCTCGATTTGACGGCCTGTGATCCACGAGCTCTCGAGTGCCTTGATGCCGAACGATCCGTATGCAAGTTGGTTACCTCTCTGAGCAACACCCTTCATACGACCCTTTTGCATTCTTCTAAATTTGGTCTTTTTTGGCTGTAACATAACTGTTTTGCTTTTAAAAGGTACTACTTACTATTTGTTATTTTTGCGATTTCTGCGTGGAGCGTTGCCCTTGCGACCGCCCTGCTGCTGACGCTGGTTCTGCTGTGAAGCTGCACCTTGCATCTCGAACAAATCACGCTTGCCATATACTGTGCCGTGGCAAATCCAAGTCTTGATACCGAGGGTACCAACCTTTGTAACAGCCACTGCCAAGCAGTAGTCTACATCTGCGCGGAATGTGTGCAATGGAATACGGCCCTCCTTTATGGTCTCTGAGCGTGCCATCTCGGCGCCACCTACACGACCTGAAATCTGAACCTTGATACCCTCTGCACCAGTACGCATTGTCGACTGAATTGCAGTCTTGATAGCACGGCGGTACGATACACGACCCTCGAGCTGGCGTGCGATGGTCTGTGCAACGATTGTTGCATCAACCTCTGGACGCTTTACCTCGAAGATG
>JAFZEY010000119.1 GCA_017560455.1 Alistipes sp.
CCACTTGGGGAATCAACATCTTGGGGTCGATATTCTCCTCAACATAGCGGTTGAAGCGCTCGGTAAATGCGGGGACATTCTCGGGTTTCATAGTCAGTCCCGCAGCATACATATGGCCACCGAAGTTCTCCAACAGATCCGAACACGACTCCACCGCCTGGTAGAGGTCAAATCCAGGAATCGAACGCGCCGAGCCCGTAACAAAGCCATTGCTCTGTGTGAGCACAACGGTAGGGCGATAGTAGGTCTCGATAAGGCGCGATGCCACGATACCCACAATACCCTTCATCCACTTCGGATTGTAGATTACGGTACTCTTCTGCGCCTTCAACTGCGGATTATTCTCCACAAAGTCGTGCGCCTCCTGTGTAACACTGCGGTCGATACTCTTACGATCCTGGTTGAAGTTATCGATGACATCACCGAACTCGCGTGCAGCCTCCTCGTCACCCTCGACAAGCAACTTCACAGCCGCATAACCACCCGAAGGAACCGAGTCCTCAGGGTACTCGTCCATACGCATACGGCCAGCAGCATTAATGCGAGGTCCAATCTTAAAGACGATATCGTCGATGGTGATATTCTGCTCCTCCAAGCCGCAAATGCGGATAATCGAAGAGAGTCCCTCCGATGGCGAAGCGTTCAAAATTTTCAATCCATAGTGCGCAAGAATACGGTTTTCGTCAGTCAGCGCAACGATGTCCGAGGCGATACTTACGACCAAGAGGTCGAGCAACGGCTCAATCTCGCTGAACGGAATATTGTGCTTTTGCGCATAGGCCTGCACCAACTTAAAGCCGACACCGCAACCCGACAACTCATCGAAAGGATAGTTGCAGTCGTTACGCTTCGGATCGAGAACTGCTACGGCACGAGGAATCTCCTCGGCCGGAAGATGATGATCGCAGATAATGAAATCCACCCCTCTTTGTGTTGCATAGTCCACCTTCTCGACAGCCTTAATACCGCAGTCGAGAGCGATAATCAACTTCACTCCCTTCTTTGTGGCAATGTCGATACCCCTCTTCGAAATACCATATCCCTCGGTATAACGATCCAGGATGTAGAACATCAGATTATTGTGTCCGATGTGGCGGAGAAATTTATATACGAGAGCAACGGCTGTTGTGCCATCCACATCGTAGTCGCCATAGACCATAATCTTCTGGTTCTTGGCAACCGCCTCCTCCAATCTCTCGACCGCACGCTCCATATCCTTCATCAGGAACGGATTGTGCAGATCTTCGAGGCGAGGATTGAAAAACTTCTTCGCTTTGTCTACTGTGTCTATGCCTCTTTGTACTAATAGGTTCGCCAACACCGCAGGAATTCTCAATGAGGTAGCAATATGATCTACCGTCAAAGAGTTGCCCTGTGGTTTGACTACCCACCTTTTCTGAATAGGCATACTCGTTTAATTTTATTTTATATATTTTTTCTAATTTTATTTTCATACCTACTTTTGCTCGCATTCTAATTTAAAATTAGCCAGCAACTTTTCGCATAACACCTTGCTCGCCTCCTCGAACGAAACCTCGCGTC
>JAFZEY010000120.1 GCA_017560455.1 Alistipes sp.
ATACAACAGATGGGTTTACGAGCAGCTGATGAATAATGTCCCTTACGACAAGTTCGTCAGAGGGCTCCTACTCTCAGAGGGTAGTAACTTCCGCGCGCCGGCAGCCAACTTCTACCGCGGATTTCAGAAGAGAACACCCGAGAACATCTATGCCAACATAAACCTTCTCTTCTTGGGTAATCGCAACTGCACCGACAACGGCTACCTCTGCTTCTCGCAGATAAAGTATAAATCGACAAAGGAGTGGAAGGAGGAGATTATCTATCTCGATATCCACAAGAGCGCACCTCATCAGCATATTATTTTGAGCGATGACACCCGCCTAAAGCTCTCGACCGACACCGATTGGAGAGAGGCGTATGTCGATTGGCTCACCTCACCAAAGAATAGACGCTTTGCGGAGGTTATGGTCAATAGAATGTGGTATTGGGTATTCGGCAAGGGTATCGTACACGAGCCAGACGATTGGCGCGAGGATAACAAGCCGTCAAATCCCGAGTTGTTGACGAAATTGACCGATAACTTCATCAAGAATAAGTTCAATATCAGAGCGCTGATGAAGGAGATTCTTATGTCACAGGAGTTTAACGCAAAGGCGGCTCCTGAGGGTTCGTATGTACCACAAAGACTCCCTGCGGAGGTTATAATCGACGCCATCGCCTCGACCACCGGCATCTGGGACACCTACACCAGCCGTGTACCTGAGCCATTTACCGTATATCCTCCAAAGACAAGAGCTACTCACCTCGGCGATGCTACCGTATCATCTTCGGAGTTGGAACTCTTCGGCAAGGTGTCGCGCGATGTATCGTTGGAGAGCCAGAGAAACAACGCAATAACATCGAGACAGCTGCTCTACCTGATGAACTCGTCTGTACTCGAACAGAATATTCGTAAAAGCCCTGTTTTGAAGAAGATTTGCGAGCAGAACTACGAGATATCTCACCTCGCAAACTCTCTCTCACTACTCATCCTATCGAGAAGAGCCTCGGCCGAGGAGATTGAGATGTACAAGGCGCATATGAGAGATAACAGACTCTCGATGAGCGAATTCTGCTACGACCTTATGTGGATGCTGTTGAACAGCAACGAGTTCCTTTATAACCACTAATAATCAACACTATGAAAACGAGATATTTGACTCTAATTTTGCTGCTGGCTGTCGCACTCAATGCCCACGCCCAGAGAGCAAAGTCTGTGATTTTGGTCTATTTGGATGGCGGTCCGGCACAAACCGAGACCTTCGACCCTAAACCTAACGCAGGAAGAAATTACTATGGTAATTACAAGGGTGTGGCCAAGACAAATGTCGAGGGCATCGAGATTGGTGAGAAGTTGCCATTGCTCGCTACCATGGCCGACAAATATACTTTGGTGCGCAGTATGACTCACGGCAGCAACGGTCACGAAACCGGCCACTACGCCATGATTACGGGCGACACATCGAACAGCCCCGTTGTATATCCGTCATTCGGCTCGGTAATCTCCTATATGTTGAAAGACTCATACAAGGGTATCCTTCCGTGCTACATCTCGGTAACAAGTGCAAACAGCCGCTTCAACGAGGGTGGTTTCTTGGGTAACGAGTATAAGTCGTTCGATACAGGTGGTAAGCCCGAGGCTGTAGAGTATGCGGTTGAAGGCGTTGTAAATAAGTATGTCAATCGCAACAAGATGAACCAGCGAATGGCTCTGCTCAACAAGTTCGAGGGCAACAACATGGACAAGGCGTTGATCGACTCGTTGAGAGGTGTAAATATGGAGTTTATGTGGGGTGAGAGCCGCGAGGTCTTCAACCTTAAGAACGAGCCCGACTCCGTAAGACAGCGATACGGCATGACACGACTCGGACAGGCTTGCCTTACAGCAAGAAAGCTCGTCGAGGCGGGCGTTCCTTTCGTAAATGTTCGTACTACGGGTTGGGATACCCACAAGAAGCACTTCCAGAAGATGAACACGATGTTGCCAAACTTGGACAAGGCACTCTCGGCTCTGCTCGAAGACTTGGACAAGCGCGGTCTACTCGACAGCACAATCGTACTCTGCGGTGGTGAGTTCGGTCGAACACCAAAGGTGCAGTGGGAGGCCCCTTGGAACGGAGGTCGTGGTCACTACGGCAAGACATTCAGCTATCTGGTTGCAGGTGGTGGATTCTATGGCGGCAGAGTGCTCGGCGCAACCGACAAGACGGGTGAGAATGTGGCAGAACGCCCCGTATATCCTTGCGATTTGATCGGTACGGTCTATCTCCTTATGGGCATCGACCCTTATGGCACACTCCCTCACGCATCGGAGGGTAACCTGCCGATACTCCCTTCGTTGTTGGACAAGAAGCGCAGCAACGGACTATTGTATGAGATTATTGACATAAAAAAGCCGACTTATGAAAAGTAGAAATATAATATTGATCATATTCTGTACCCTGCTCTCCACTTCGCTCTATGCGCAGAAGCTCACCATGGGATATCTCTTTCCTGCGGGTGGTGAGGTAGGTACTACTGTCGAGATTATAGCAGGCGGTCTTAACATCGACAAGGCTACGAAGGTTATGTTCAGCCACCCAGGCATTAAGGGTGAGTTGATACCTTTCAAGGAGAAGGCTTCCGAGAAGAAAAAGCGCAGAAGATTGGACGACACAAGCAGCCCTCAGCTCGCCGACAGAATAAAGATTAAGATCTCGATTGCATCGAATGTTCCGTGCGGCATATACGATCTTCGTCTACAGGGCAAGAAGGGCGTTTCGAATATGCTTCCTTTCGAGGTGGCGTCCTATCCGAACATTATGGAGAGCAAGAAATCGACCATGGAAAGACCCGACAAAGTTAACATGTTGCCTGCCGTATTATGCGGATATGTAACTCCGGGAGGTATCGACTATTTTCGATTCTCGGGTCGCAAGGGCGAGAATATCGTCGTTTCGGTAAAGGCGCGTCAGCTCGTGCCATACATCGCCGACGCCGTACCCGGCTGGTTCCAACCCGTAATCAAGATTGTCGATTCGAAAGGCAAGGAGGTTGCCTACTCTGACGACTACCACCACTATGTGGATCCCGTAATCATGACCACCCTGCCAAAGGATGATAAGTATACGCTGATGATTCACGATGCCATCTATCGTGGTCGTGAGGATTTCAACTACAGAATCCACATCGGCACCATTCCGTTTGTTACAGGTCGCTACCCTGCTTACGGAGTTGTCGGAAAGAGGTTGAAGCAGGAGATCGAGGGAGTAAACATCGGCTCGTCAAAGGCTGTTGCAAAGGTTAAGGCAAAGAAGGAGGGATATAACCAATTGACCTATACTAACAAGGTGGGCACTTCGAATGCCGTATCGTTCTACGCATTACCAAAGGGTAGCAAGCTTATCCAATTCCCGAAGAATGATGTCGAACTCGACTACTCGGCAGCTATCTCCGACTCGCTGACAGCCGATGCCAAGATAAAGCGATACACAATCTTTGCCGAGAAGAGGGAGAAGGTTATCGTGGAACTTATCGGTAGAAGAAACGGCTCGCGCCTCGACGCCGTTTTGAGATTGAAGACCAAGTCTGGCAGAGTCATAAAGACATCTGACGACACCGAGGACCCTATCCAGGGACTTATGACCTTCCACGCTGACCCTGTACTCCGATACACCGCAAGGAAGAGCGAGGAGTTGATTCTCGAGGTGGAAGATCTGCACCGAGGCTACGGAAAGGATTATCACTACCTATTACGACGCCACCGCCAGTTACCTGCGTTCAACGCCTTCGTGTCGCCAGCCAACATATCGATCCCTTCGGGCGGAACGGCTATGTTTAAAGTGGATGTAACGGGCAATGTGAAGAAACCTGCCGAGTTTATCATAAATGGACTTCCAAAGGGATATACAACAAGCAACTTGAAGTTCCGCAGGGGCAAGAAGTGGGAGGTATCCATCACATCGCCTAAGGGCGCCGAGGTGAAGCGATTCCCGATAAGTGTGAAGCTTGAATATCCGACTCGTGAGGGTAAGGCACGCGCAGATGTATTGCCGGTTGATGATATGATGCAGGCCTTCTACTACACTCACCATATCCCGGCTGCAGAGTTGGCACTCGATGTCACCGAGCCTTCGCCATACCGTATGTCGTTGGGCTTCGACATCAAGAACGACATCACCTTCACTGCGCAGGACGATGTAATTCCTATAAAGGTAATCTTGGACAAGAATGCCGACTTCACCGAGCCTGTAGAGCTGATGTTGGGAAGAAAGAGCGGCATCTTCTCGCTCGAGCCTACCTCAATTATGCCTGACGAGAAGGAGAAGATGATCGAGATCAGCATCAACAAGACCGCTTTGGCCAAGTCGCAGAGCCGTAAGTACAAGCCTTCATTCTGGCAGATGCACATTGTCGGAACCGTTAAAGGTGAGGTTATTCAGCGTGGTCGCCGCCGCTTCCGCAATGCAAAATATAGCGAGATGACCCCTATCTTCGGCATTAAACTCCAAAAGTAGAACAGGATGCAAACAATCGAGAGCAATCTCCGCAAGAGGAGGTTGCTCTTTTTTCATTGCTACCGACACCGACGATAAAAAAATTAGAGATGGGTGTCGTTTTCGATACCCATCTCCATTGTATATTGCCCGATAATCGTTACTCCTTCGAAGTCATTATCTTCAAGATAAGTCTGTCGGTCTCGACCATTCCGTTACGACCAATCTCGGTAAGGTTGCGTATGCAGTTATCGACATTATTTTCGATAATACCCTCCAACGGGGTTGTTACGCGGTTATGCATCGCGAGTGTTGCCGAGAGAACCGCTGTAGCCACACCACTTGTAACCTTCAACGAGCACGAAGGTTTTGCGCCATCGCAAATCATACCCGTAAGGTTTGCTGCCATATTCTTCACAGCTCCCGAAACCTCCTCGTAACCGCCACCCATCAAGCGGGTGATACCGCATGCCGAGCCTGTAGCTGCAACCACGCAACCACACAAGGCCGAAAGACGACCAAGGCTCTGCTTGATATAGATAACGGTCAAGTGACTCAACACCAATGCACGCAACATCTTCTCGCGCGGAACATCGTTCGCAAGGGCAAAGATTGCAACCGGAACCGTTGCCGAGATACCCTGATTACCACTACCCGAGTTACTCATAACAGGCACCATAGCACCGCTCATACGAGCATCGCAAGCTCCACTCGTGTGGGCCAAGATATTGGTAAAGAGTGTATCGCCAAAGATATTTTTTGCCATACCGCTATGGAGCATCGCACCCAAGCCGTGGCCATAGTTACCCGTAAATGACAACTCTGCAGCAGCCACATTGCGCTGTGCAGTTTCTCCGATAAACTCGATCTTTTCGAGTTCGACCTCCTCGGCAAAGTCGTAGACCTTGCGAAGCGAGAGTTCTACCTCTTCAACCTCGGCTACCGCACCTCCCACAACCTCGTTCGATGCAACCTCAATACCATCCTTCTTCACCGACGAGAAGTTGGTATGCGAGCCCGAAATAACAACCTCGGCAATCTTCTCGCCTGCCGTCACAACGACCTTGATATAGAGGATGCCATTGCTCTCGTCTGCGATAGTGATAATCGGCTCGGTACTTGCCAAAAGGGCTTTAGCACGCTCTACAGCCTCCTTATCGACATCGCGCAGCACCTCCAAGCCGTACTCCGACTTGCCCGCAACAACGCCAAGTGCAATGGCAATCGGGAGTCCGGTCATTCCGCTATTCGGAATACCTACGCCCATCGCATTTTTGAAGATATTGGCACTGAGTGCCACCTCGATTTTCTCGGGCTTCTCACCGAGAGTTTCACAAGCCTTGGCTACGCAGAGCGACACCGCCATAGGCTCGGTACAACCTATCGAAAGCACCACTTCGCGCTTGATAAGGTCTATAATTTTGTCGTGTTCTTGTGCTGTCATAGTGCAAAGATACAAAAAATCACAGATTTTTATTCAAAAGTCGAACTTTAATATTAAAAAGCTTCCTATCGACAAAAAATCCCTCCACAACTTAGACTCCTACCCTATCGTGGCAGCCGAGCTTTATGTGGAGGGGGTTGTATGAAATTTTAAGGTGTTGTACTACTTATTAGCCTGCCAAACAAGTGCTGCTGAGCCAAGGATGGCGGCATTCTTGTTCTGCAACTCCGAAGGGAGCACCTTCACCTTGTTCTTGAATGCAGCGAGCATATTCTCCTCCATGTACCACTTGATAGGATCGAAGAGGATGTCGCCGGCCTTTGCAAGACCACCAAATACGAAGATTGCCTGCGGAGAGGTGATGGTAACAGCATCTGCCAATGCATAGCCGAGCTTCTGACCTGTTAAACGGAAACACTCCTTAGCGATAGGATCGCCCTTGGCAGCAAACTGCGACAACATTGCCGAATCAACCTGGTTGAATGTGAGGTCACGCAATGGCGACGGATCGTTCATCACTGCCATCAACTCGAATGCTGTACGCTTGATACCGATAGCCGATGCATAAGCCTCGAGACAACCCTTGCGACCGCAACCGCACTCACGACCTCCGCGCTCCACGATAACATGGCCGAACTCACCTGCAAATCCATCGTGTCCGTAGATCATCTCGCCATTAGCCACAAAACCAGAACCTACGCCTGTACCGAGGGTAATCATCACAAAATCCTTCATACCCTTAGCACCGCCATAGACCATCTCACCGATGGTTGCAGCGTTAGCATCGTTTGTGATATAGACAGGAATATTTGGGAAGTGCTTGCCCAAGTCGTCAGCAAAGTTGAAGTTGCGCTCCTCCTCTTTACCCTCATCTGGTGTAGAGTACTTCCAGAGGTTTGCAGGCATCTCTACCGTACCTTTGTAGTAGTTGGCATTAGGAGCACCAATACCAATACCTACCAACTCGAAGTCGAAGTTCACGCTCTCGGCCAAAGCATTCATAGCCTCGGCAAGATTGTTGATGTAGTTCGGATAGTCACTGTACTTAGGATAGGCCTTTGTCGAGATTACCGACTCAGCAAAAATCTCACCCTTATCATCTACAAGACCAAAGGCGGTGTTAATACCACCGATATCAATACCAAAAACAAGTTTTTTCATATTTAATATTTTTTAATTGTGTCGTTTATACTCCTCCAAAGGTACGCACAAATTTTGAAAATGCAAAATTTTGGCTATCCGAAATATTCAAAATGATAAAGCTATGCATTTTCCGCTTTTTTTTCGTATATTTGCAACATAATAGAGATTATCATACGATATGAAGCTATACACAAATAGTGCACTACTCTCGTTATTCGAGCAGCACATCGCCGAAATGGCGATTCCTGAAGAGCCACACTACCTCTACGCACCGATAAAATATGGTTTGGAGGTGGGTGGTAAGCGCATACGCCCTATACTGCTGATGCTCACCTATAACCTCTACGCCGAGGATATCGAGCGCGCAATCGTGCCGGCAATGGCGGTGGAGATTTTCCACAACTTCACCCTCTTGCACGATGATATTATGGATAATGCATCCGTAAGACGAGGTCGCCCTTCCGTACCTGCAAAGTGGGGCAATAACATTGCCATTCTATCGGGCGATGCGATGCTTATTTTGGCATACAAATATCTGCAACGCACCTCATCGGAGCGCCTTCCGCAGATATTCGAGCAGTTCAACAAGATGGCAGCCGAGGTGTGCGAGGGACAGCAGTTCGACATGGACTTCGAGACAAAAGACAAGGTGTCGGTCGAGGAGTATATGCGAATGATCGAGTTGAAGACTGCTGCACTATTGGCCGGCTCGGCAGAGATCGGAGCACTCCTTGCGGGGGCTTCCGACCATGACTGCCAGAACCTCTACAACTTTGCGCGTGAAATAGGTTTGGCCTTCCAGCTCCAGGATGATCTGCTCGACAGCTATGGCGACAACCAACTCGGCAAGAAGATTGGTGGCGACATTCTCGAAGGCAAGAAGACAATCCTTATGATTGAGGCCTTCTCGCGTGCCACTGCAGAGCAGCGCGAGGTATTATGCACAACTCATCTTCGCAAGGATTTGAGCGACGAGGAGAAGATCTCTACGATAAAGGGACTTTACGACGCCTTGGGTGTACCCGAGCGTGTAGAGCAGCAGATTGCCAAGATATTCGAGAAGGCACTCGCCATTCTCGACAACCTTTCGGTGGCAGCCGACCGCACAGTCGAGTTGCGCAAATATGCCGAAAACCTCGTAGGACGAAAGAGCTAAATTAAAGCGAGTAGTTAGGAGTGAGTAGAGAGTAGTTTTTATAGATTATGATTAAAAGAACAGATATAGAAATAATGGCTCCGGTGGGGTGTTACGAATCGCTTCACGCTGCAATTAATGCGGGCGCAAACTCGGTATACTTCGGCATCGGACGATTGAATATGCGCTCGGCTTCGGCGGCAAACTTCTCGGAGGCCGATATGGAGCAGATTGTCGAGATTGCCCACAAGGCGGGTGTTAAGACCTACCTTACGGTAAATACAATCATCTACGATGATGAGCTGCAGGCGATGCACGATGTTGTCGATAAGGCCAAGGAGGTGGGTGTCGATGCCGTTATCGCCTCGGACTTGGCGGTGATAACCTACGCCTACCAGGTGGGTGTCGAGGTGCACATCTCTACGCAGTGCAATATCTCGAACTCTGAGGCGGTAAAGTTCTTCTCGCAGTGGGCCGATGTGGTGGTCTTGGCGCGCGAGTTGTCGTTGGAGCAGATTGCTACGGTACATAAAGCTATCGTGGAGCAGGATATTCGCGGCCCGAAGGGCGAGTTGGTCGAGATCGAGATGTTCGCTCACGGTGCGTTGTGTATGTCTATTTCGGGCAAGTGCTACCTCAGCCAGCACGAGACAAACTGCTCGGCAAATCGTGGTGCATGCCGTCAGATTTGCCGCAGAAAATATACAATTCAGGATAAGGATACGGGCGAGATGCTCGATATCGATGGTCGCTATATCCTATCGCCAAAGGATTTGTGTACGGTCGACTTCCTCGATCAGTTCATCAACGCAGGAGTGCGCGTGTTGAAGATTGAGGGTCGTGCGCGTGGTGGCGAGTATGTCAAGCGCGTGGTGGAGGCCTACGACAAGGCATTGCGCCTTATCGAGGCGGGCGAATACACCCGCGAGAATGCTACGGAGTTGAAGGAGGGGCTTTTGCGCGTCTTCAATCGTGGTTTCTGGGGCGGATATTATGCCAACAAGCTCTTCGTGGAGCACACCAACGCCTACGGTTCATCGGCAACCCACCGCAAGGAGTATGTAGGTAAGGTGACCAACTACTTCAAGAATATCGGCGTGGCGGAGATTACCGTCGAGGCCTCGACAATGGATGAGGGCGATGATATTCTCATTATGGGCGAGACCACGGGTGTTGTGGAGCAGAAGGCCGAAGGAATTGTCCTCGATAACAAAGTTGTCGCAGGGGTAAAGCAGGGCGATGTCTGCTCAATCAAGACAGTCGAGGTTGTCCGCCGCGGCGACAAACTTTACAAGGAGGTAAAACGATAAAAAACACTATACTATGTTCAGTGCAGAGACTTACAAGCAAAGACGCGCAGAATTGGCGCGCAGAATTGGCAACGGATTGATTTTGATTCCGGGAAATTCACTCTCGCCTTTCAACTATCCGAACAACACCTACTCGTTCCGTCAGGATTCGACATTCCTCTACTACTTCGGTTTGAACATTCCTTCTCTGATGGCGGTAATCGACACCGAGTCGGGCGAGGCGATGCTCTTTGGCGACGACTTCACGGTTGATGATATCATCTGGACCGGTCCACAGCCTTCTCTCGTAGAGTTGGGCGCACAAGTAGGTGTATCGAACTGCCAGCCATTGAAGGCTCTCGACGGAGTGGTTGCAGCGGCAATGAAGCAGAATCGCCGCATCCACTACCTCCCACCATATCGTGGCGAGGGCAAGATTGAACTTTCGCGCCTTTTGGGCTTGCCGCTTTCGGAGCTCTACCCACACAAGTCGATCGATTTGATGTTTGCCGTAGCAGAGATGCGCGAGGTGAAGTCGGCCGAGGAGATTGAGGCCTTGGAGCGCGCATTCCAACTCGGTTACGCTATGCATACCACCGCGATGAAGATGTGTAAGGCGGGTGTTGTCGAGCGCGAGATTGCAGGTGCCATGGAGGGCATTGCCAAGTCACAGGGCCTCGGCACTTCGTTCAACAGCATCGTATCGCAGCACGGCGAGACACTCCACAACCTCAACAGCGATGGCGTATTGGAGAACGGTCGTCTTCTCTTGGTTGATGCCGGTGCAGAGTCGCTCGAAAATTACTGCTCGGACCACACTCGTACCTACCCTGTATCTGGTAAGTTTACCCAGAAGCAGAAGGATATTTATGAAATCGTTCTCCGCGCACACGATGAGGCTCCAAAGAATATGAAGGCTGGTGCAATGTATATGGAGGAGGTGCACAAGAAGGCTCTTCTCTCGTTGGCCGAGGGCTTGCACGATGTAGGTTTAATCACCTCTTCGGCACAGGATGCAGTCGAGGCGGGAGCGATGTATCTATTTATGCCTCACGGACTCTCGCATGGCATGGGCATGGATGTACACGACTGCGAGGCTATGGGCGAGCGTAGCTACGACTTCTCGGAGTTCAAAGAGCGCGCTATCGCATCGGGAACCTGCGTCTATCGTGCAGCATGGAAGTTACGCGAGGGTACGGTTATGAGTAACGAGCCTGGCATCTACTTTATCCCAGCCTTGATCGACAAGTCGAAGGCCGAGGGACTCTATAAGGGCATTGTAAATTACGACCTTCTCGACGAGTACCGCGACTTTGGCGGTATCCGCATCGAGGACGATATCGTAGTTACAGCCGAGGGTGGCCGCGTTATCGGCGACAAACATATCCCTTCGTCAGTCGAGGAGCTTGAAGCTGTAGTTGGCAAATAGTATGATTTTTCTCTTTCCAACCGAACTCGAAGCGGCAAGGCTTAAGGCGTTGCGCCCCGACCTCGACATCCGCATCTGCGGTATCGGGGCTGTGGAGACCGCTACCGAGGTAGCCCGCATACTACGCACGGAGCGCAAATCGTTGCTCCTATGCGGTATTGCAGGGGCGTACAACCGCAACCTCAAAAAGGGGGATGTCGTAGCCGTTACCGAGGAGCGATTTGCCTACCTCTCGACGGGCTATGACCGTTCGTACCTCGCTTCGATGGTGGTCGAAGGGTTACCTATGGTTCGTAGCAACACCGTATCGCACTGCTCGATGGCGGCCGATGGTGCCGAGATTGAAAATATGGAGGGTGCGGCCCTCTTTGCCATGGCTCAAGCCGAGGAGGTGCGCTGCGGAGAGATTCGTGCCATATCGAACTATGTCGGCGAGGAGTGCAGCGCGTGGGATATTCCCCTTGCACTCGAACGCCTGACCGAGACCATCCTAAACCTAAATTTAGAGGAGTAATGAGTTTTTCACTCCATATTTCGCCCTGTCCGAACGACACCTTCGCCTTCGATGCGATTATCAACCATCGCCTCGACCACGACTTCGACTTGGATGTCGAGTACCACGATATCGAGGTGCTGAACGAGGGTGTCCTGCGTGGCGAGCCAGATATCTCGAAGATTAGCTATGCGGTCTATCCGCTGATTGCCGATAAATATATTTTGCTCGACAGCGGCTCGGCACTCGGTCGTGGCAACGGTCAGCTCCTTGTGCGCCGTAAGGGCGAAACGGGTAAGATTTGCAAGGTCCTTTCGCCCGGATTGAACACTACGGCCAATGCACTATTAATGCTATACTTTCCTGACATTGAGGAGGTTGAGCAACGCCTATTCTCGGAGATTGCCGAGGCGGTGGAGCGTGGCGATGCCGATGCGGGAGTGCTGATTCACGAGGGGCGATTTGTCTACGAACGCCGCAACTTGGAGCTCGTTGCCGACCTCGGAAAGTTATGGGAGAGCGAAACATCGTTGCCTCTTCCGCTCGGTGCAATTGTTGCCAAGCGCGAATTAGGCGAGGAGATGATATCAAAATTTGAAAATCTCTTGGCCGAGAGCGTGCGCTACGCCTTCGACCATCCGCTACTCTCGCGCGACTTTGTGAAGGAACACGCCCAGGAGTTGGAGGATGATGTGATCGACAAGCATATCTCGCTCTTTGTAAACGACTACACCATCTCGCTCGGTGAGGAGGGACGAAAAGCGGTGGAAAAGCTCTTAAAAGCGGAAAATGGAAAACGGAAATCTAATTTTTAATTTTTCATTTTTAATTTGTAACTTTGCGCTAACTATAAAACTTCACAAAGAAATGAAGAGTGATTTTTTGGTTATAGGTTCGGGCTCGGCGGGCTTGGGTTTTGCACTCAAAGTGGCCGACACAGCGACCGTAACTCTCGTTACCAAGGGTAAGCTCGATGAGTGTAACACCAACTACGCACAGGGCGGCATCTGCTCTGTAACATATGCCCCAGACACATTCGAAAAGCATATCGAGGATACACTCGTCTGCGGTGCAGGAAAATGCGACAAA
Organism: Alistipes sp.; assembly: GCA_017560455.1. Classification (GTDB taxonomy): domain Bacteria; phylum Bacteroidota; class Bacteroidia; order Bacteroidales; family Rikenellaceae; genus Alistipes. The sequence continues at coordinate 12,479 of JAFZEY010000120.1, forward strand.
AAGGCCGTAGAGTTGGTCATAAAGAATGCACCTCGCTCGGCCGAGGATCTTATCCGCTGGGGAACGCGTTTCGACCGCCGCGGAGACGGCGGCTTCGACCTTCACCGCGAAGGTGGCCACTCGGAGCACCGTATCCTTCACTACAAGGACCTCACAGGTGCCGAAATTGAGCGCGCCCTTATCGAGCAGGTACGCAACCATCCGAACATAACCATCTTGGAGGATCACTTCGCCGTGGATTTGCTTACACAGCACCACCTCGGCGAGATTGTAACGCGTCACACACGCGGCCTTGCATGCTTCGGTGCCTATATTCTCAACACCAAGACCAACGAGATTTTCACAGCCCTTGCAAAGTTTACCGTCGTAGCAGCGGGCGGTTGCGGCAACATCTACCACACCACCACCAACCCGAAGGTCGCTACGGGCGACGGTATTGCGATGTGCCACCGCGCAAAGGCTGTAACCGAGAATATGCAGTTTATCCAATTCCACCCTACTGCGCTCTACCATCCGGGCGAGCGTCCATCGTTCCTTATCACCGAGGCGATGCGTGGCTATGGAGCTGTTCTCCGCCTCCAGAATGGTCAGGAGTTTATGCACAAGTATCACGCGATGGGCTCATTGGCTCCACGCGATGTTGTGGCTCGCTCGATCGACCACGAGTTGAAGATTCGCGGCGAGGAGTTCGTCTATCTCGATGTTACCCATATGCCTGCCGAGGAGACCAAGCAGCACTTCCCTAACATCTACGAGAAGTGCCTTTCGATAGGTATCGATATTACAAAGGATATGATTCCTGTATGCCCTGCGGCACACTACTGCTGCGGTGGTGTAAAGGTCGATTATAATGGCGAGAGCTCTATCCGTCGCCTCTATGTCTTGGGCGAGAGCTCTTGCACCGGACTTCACGGTGCAAACCGCTTGGCATCAAACTCGCTCACCGAGTCGTTTGTCTATTCGGCTATCGCAGCGGAGCACGCCCTCTCAAAGCTCGATAAGGTAGATTTCCAGGAGGGTATTCCTGATTGGGACTTCGAAGGCACAGCCGAGGCCGAGGAGATGGTGCTCGTGATGCAGGACAGAAAGGAGCTTCGCTCGATTATGTCGAACTATGTGGGTATCGTGCGTTCAAACCTCCGTTTGGAGCGCGCCTTGAAGCGTTTGGCGGTAATTTGGCAGGAGACCGAGGAGTTGTACAACCGCACCAAGCCGTGTCGCGAGTTGTGCGAGTTGCGCAATATGATTGCTGTGGCATACCTCACTATCAAGCAGGCGCGCGAGTGCAAGGAGTCGGTCGGATTGCACTACACAATCGACTATCCACCACAGAAGTAATCAAGTATTGAGATAACAGAGAAAATGCCGAGCGAAAGAGTGCTCGGCATTTTTATTTACTTAAAAGTTGTAGGTCAAGGTAAATCCGCCATTGTAGAGGCCAAAGTAGCGAAAACCCGCAGTGCGTGCCATTTGTGGCGTACCATCCGACAGATAGTACTCATAGCGATATATCTCGGGGCCAAATGTCGGGCTGTAATCGAGCGAGAGCGAGAGTGGCACCTTCTTAAATTTTAGTCCAAGGCGAGCCAAACCCATAACTCCGAAGCAGGTCAAACCTCGGTGTCCGTTGACATTGGCGCCAATGCCCGCATCGAAGAACCACTCACCAGCCTTTGGGCTCCAATCCATAGAGCAAATGCACCAGTTGTGCAACAAGGATATATCACTATTTGATCCACCAATACTCAACCACGAAACACCTATGCGGCCCTCCACATAGTTGGTTCGATTGTATTGGTATTGACCCACCAATTGCAAGGTTGAACCGGCGCGTAAACCCACCGAGAACCCCTGTGCTAAGGCTGTTGTCGTAATTACAACGGCAGCAAAAAAGAGTATGATACGCTTCATTGTTCTGTTCTAATTGTAATATTAGTCCCATTAAACTACTACAAAGATAAGCCCTTTTATCGAGAAATACAAAAATGCATTTTTCGTTATTCTTTGGCACAAAGAAAAATAATTCTTATTTTTGCGGGCAAAAAAAATAAAACTAAAATTTTAATTTAGCTAATGGCCAATGGCCAACAGCTGACAGCCGTGAAAATTATGACGCTCATCGAGGAAATTAACAGAAGACGAACATTCGCAGTTATCGCTCACCCTGACGCAGGTAAGACCACTTTGACGGAGAAGTTGCTCCTCTTTGGTGGTGCTATCCACATCGCAGGTGCGGTGAAGAGTAATAAGATTAAGAAGGGAGCCACCTCCGACTTTATGGAGATTGAGCGTCAGCGTGGTATCTCGGTTGCCACCTCAGTAATGGGTTTCGATTACAAGGATGTGAAGATTAACATCCTCGATACCCCTGGTCACGAGGACTTCGCTGAGGATACTTATCGTACATTGACTGCGGTGGATTCGGTAATCATCGTTATCGACGGTGCAAAGGGTGTCGAGACTCAGACTCGCCGATTGATGGATGTCTGCCGTATGCGCAACACGCCTGTAATGGTCTATATCAACAAGTTGGACCGCCCTTGCAAGGATCCGTTCGATTTGTTAGACGAGGTGGAGCGCGAGTTACAGATTAAGGTGCGTCCTCTCGCATTCCCTATTTCGAGCGGCCCGTCATTCAAGGGTGTATATAACCTCTACGAGCACAACATCTCGCTCTTTACATCGGACGAGCGCCAGACTGCAAACGCCTCGACCGTAGATATTGACGACATCAACTCGAAGGAGATTGATGCAATCATTGGCGAGCGCTATGCCAACCAGCTCCGCGAAGATGTCGATTTGGTGGAGGGCGTCTACGACGACTTCAACCGCGAGGACTACCTTGCAGGAAAGGTTGCCCCCGTATTCTTCGGCTCGGCAGTAAATAACTTCGGTGTGCGCGAGTTGTTGGAGTGCTTTATCCGCATTGCTCCATCGCCACGCCCTTCGACTACCGAGACCCGCGCTATCGAGCCTGAGGAGGCGAAGATGACAGGTTTCATCTTTAAGATTCACGCCAATATGGACCCGAACCACCGCGACCGTATCGCCTTTATGAAGATATGTTCGGGTACTTTCGAGCGTAATAAGAACTACCTCCATGTATCGAGTGGCAAGCAGATGAAGTTCTCCTCGCCAACAGCATTTATGGCCGAGAAGAAGTCGATCATCGACTTTGCATATCCTGGCGATATCGTAGGTCTTCACGATGCAGGAAACTTCAAGATTGGCGACACCTTCACCGAAGGTGAAAAGCTCAAGTTTACGGGTATTCCGTCGTTCTCGCCTGAGCTTTTCCGCTACATCGAGAATGCCGACCCTATGAAGTTTAAGCAGTTGGCAAAGGGTGTCGATCAGTTGATGGACGAGGGTGTAGCACAGCTCTTCACCTCGTCGTTGAATGGTCGTAAGATTATCGGTACGGTAGGTCAGCTCCAGTTCGAGGTTATCCAATACCGCTTGGAGCATGAGTATGGTGCAATGTGTCGTTGGGAGCCTATCTCGATCTATAAGGCTTGCTGGATCGAGAGCGACAATGCCGAGCAGTTGGCCGACTTCAAGCGCCGCAAGCACGCCAATATGGCAAAGGATAAGCACGATAGAGATGTATTCCTCGCCGACACAAGCTATGCTTTGGCACTCGCACAAGAGAAGTTCCCTGATATAAAGTTCCACTTTACATCGGAGTTCTAATCGACACGAGCAACAAAAAAGGCTACATAAAACCTATTCATATATGGTACATTCGGAATTGAATAACAGAGTTACATGTGCGGTAATCGGACATGGTAGCTGGGCAACAGCGATCGTTCGAATTCTATGCGAGAACGAATCCTCGGTAGGTTGGTATGTTCGCAACCCTGAGGTTTTGGAGTCGTTGAGCACAGCAGGTCGCAACCCTCGATATCTAAACGATTTAGAGTTTGACACCAATCAATTAAAACTCTCGGACGATATCAACGAGGTGGTGGCTTCAGCCGATATAGTAATCTTGGCTGCGCCTTCGGCCTTCTTGAAAATGTATCTCGAACCTCTCACCGTATCTTTGCAGGATAAGTTGGTGGTGTCTGCGATAAAGGGTATCATCCCTAATCACTATCAGACTATTGTCGAGTATATCCACGACGAATATAATGTCCCTTTCAGCAGACTCGGTATTATAACAGGACCTTCTCACGCCGAGGAGGTGGCGCAAGGCAAGCTCTCGTATTTGACGGTCGTTTGTCCGGACATAGATAATGCCTATATCCTCGAATCGAAGATAAAGTCGAGCTTTATACACACAAGCTGCTCGACTGACCTCTATGGTATAGAGTACGCAACCGTCTTGAAGAATATCTACGCGATTGCTGTCGGAATGGCCAACGGCTTGGGATATGGCGATAACTTTATTGCCGTATTGACCTCTAATTGCGCAATGGAGATGAGCCGATTCCTCAGAGAGAGTTATCCCGATTTGCGTGAGACTCGCGCTTCGGCATATTTGGGTGACCTCCTCGTAACCTGCTACTCGACACATAGCCGCAACCGCCGTTTGGGATTGCTCGTAGGTAGAGGTTTATCGACACGAAGCGCACTAAACGAGATGACGATGGTGGCAGAGGGATACTACGCTTCGGCCTGCATAAGCCACATCAACGGCCGCTACAATATAGATATGCCGATTGCCAATATGGTGTACAATGTCCTCTACAATGGCGCATCGGCACGCAAGGAGATGAAAAAGTTGTGCTCGGAGCTTATATAACGATATAGGAAGCTTTTTAGAAAGAAAATAGGTCGGAGGTTTTCTCCAACCTATTTTTTCTGTCTGCCGTGTTTTATCTCTTTACGAAGTTTCGAGCCCTTGACAGTCCAACCAAATGTCCCAAGTTGCTCACCGAGAGCGTAATAGGCTCCGTGCGCATAGGTTATAAGTTTTGCCTTTGCGAGGTCTAATTTTCCCGTTTCGGGGTCGAGATATTGCTCATCTACCGCAACATTTACGACCTCGCCGATAAACATATCGTGTGAGCCGAGCGGCACAATCTGCGTTACACGACACTCTATAGAAATAGGGGCTTCGGCAATCGAAGGAGCCATCACAACTGACGATTTTTCGGGTGTAAGGCCACACTCCTTGAACTTGTCGAAGTTACGACCCGAGCGCACTCCACACCAATCGGTAGCCTCGGCCAAAGCCTCGTTCGTGAGGTTGATGACAAATTCGCCCGTGCGCTTAATAATCTCGTAGGAGTGGCGTTCGGGACGAATGGACACATAGGCCATCGGAGGCTCGGAACATATCGTACCCGTCCAAGCGATAGTCAGCATATTATAGTTCTCAGGCGCATCACCACAACTCATCAGCACCGCCGGCACAGGATTTACCATAGCACAAGGCTTCCAATTCTGCTTCATAGACTCTATTTTTCGTCGGCACCGACTCTCTCCAATGAGAGATTGTCGCCCGACCATTGATTTATTTCAAAAACACGATTTAGGAGAGCATCCCCACCCTTCTCGACCTTAACAACAAGCGAAAACGGCTTCGTAGCATAGATGTCATCGGTCGTTGGGAGGGTGTTAGGGACTACATAAATCAGCAGATTCAGATAGTCGCCATCTCCACTCTCAACCACGATGCTACGCGACTTGGAATAGCCCTCGGGAGGGGTTTGCAGATTAGCACCGACAGGAGCCACCTCGCTCTCCTCCGCCTTATATTCAAGACGCGTGCCATCGGCAGCGCACAACTCGCAGACTACCGTTATGTTATATCGCCACAACTCCTCGTATCTACTCGAAACCGATACCTTAAATTTGCTCATAATCTATATTTACCCCTCTTTTTGACAATTTTGAGAGATATTTCTTGCAAATATAGCAACTTTCGCGAGAAAATTTGCAGAATTTGCAATTTTGTAGTACATTTGCACGCTAATTACGCAGTTGTAGGAGAAGATATGGGAGTGAACAACAGATATTCGATCGACTATATGTCGTTGTCAAGCGGTCTTCACGCCTTCGATTTCGAGGTTGACGACACGCTCTTCTCTGATATGGAGTCGAACGACATCAAGGGTGGAAACTGTAAAGTTCACGCCTGCATCAACTGCTCTGATGCGAAGCTCGATGTGAATGTTGTAATCTCGGGTAGCGTAGTCGTAGAGTGCGACCGCTGCTTGGAGGATTGCAATATTCCGATTGAGTTTTCGGGATTGCTCACAGTTCGTTTTTCGGACTTGCAGCACGACTACGATGGCGATGTAATGTGGATTGCTAAGGGCGACCAACTCTCGTTGAAGCAATACATCTACGAGAGCATCGTTATCTCGTTGCCTTACCGCCGAGTACACGAGGAGGGTGGTTGCAACCCCGAGATGATGGCGCGTTTCACCGCTGCCGATGAGGATTATGAAGCTGAAAACGAGGAATAAGCATTTAAGAACTCGACAGAAGACAATAAAATAAGTAAAACTTAAAAAATAGAGTACAGTTATGGCACATCCAAAACACAAAGTCTCGTCAACTCGCCGAGACAAGCGCAGAACTCACTACAAGGCTGTTGTTCCAACAGTCGTAACTTGCTCGAACTGTGGTTCGGCAGTTCTCTACCACCGTGTATGCCCTGAGTGCGGTTTCTACCGTGGCAAGTTGGCTATCGAGAAGAAGGTAGAGGCATAGTCTGAGTCTATGCACTAGCAACGAAAGAAGTCTGCAAGCCATTCTTATGGTGTGCAGGCTTTTTTTGAATAATCAAATGACCTTTTAGAGGATGATCAGAGTCGGATTGGATACAATGGGTGGGGACTTCGCTCCCGAAGCGGCCGTCAAAGGAGCCATTATGGCCCTCGGTGCGCTCGGCAACGACAGTCGCATTGTGCTCTATGGTGACGAATCGGCCATTCGTGCAATTCTCGAAAAAGAGGGTTGTCCGAGCGACAAGTTCGATATCGTACCAACGACCGAGGTTATCGAGATGGGCGACCACCCTGTTCGTGCATTCCAACAAAAGCACAATTCGAGCATCGCAGTCGGCTTCCGTCACCTCAGCACGGGAAAGATTGACGGCTTTGCAAGTGCAGGCTCTACGGGCGCAATGATGGTTGGAGCAACTCAGGTCATAAAGGTTATCGAGAGGGTGAAACGCCCTACTATCGCAGCCCAGATAGGGGATAAACTACTCCTTGATGTCGGTCTTAATGTCGATTGCAAGCCCGATGTATTGGAGCAATATGCCCTGATAGGCTCAATCTACGCCGAGTCGGTACTCGGCTATACACGCCCACAGGTAGCACTTCTGAATATAGGTGCCGAGTCGAGCAAGGGCAATCTCCAAACAAAGGCGGCATACAACCTTATGCAGAGGGGCTGTGACGAGGGACGATACAACTTTGTCGGCAACATTGAGGCCTCACACATCTTCAAGCCGCATACGGCCGATGTCATCGTCTGCGACGGCTTTGTGGGCAATACAGTTCTAAAACTTACCGAAGGATTCTTCTCCCTACACACCGAGACAAGCGCTACAAACAGCTTTTGGGAGGGACTAAACTATGAGAATACAGGCGGCACACCTATACTCGGTATCAACGCCCCTGTAATTATCGGGCATGGCAAATCTACCGCCAAGGCCATCTGCAATATGATACTCACAACCGAGCGCACCATCAGCAATAGTGTGGTCGAGAAGTTGAAGAGCGCCTTCAAATAGATTTCAAGCAGAGATTTTACTACGCAACAAAGAGGTGCATCGCAAAGAGGGCGAGGAGCACCCAATATGCTATTGTCGATTGGTTGTTAGGCAGGGCGTCTAACGCAAAGCTCAACAATATGGTCGCAGGTACAGCGATAATCGCCAGCACCGTAATATCGCACGACGGGATAAAGAGCATCAAGAGTGTCAAGAGAGAAACCAATACGAAGAGATAAAATGAATGGCGCACACGCACAGCCAAGAATCTCTTATCTCGACTGACCGCAGCATAGACACCACCCCACACCGCCACCGCAACGACAGATGCCGCCATTGCAATAGCAAGGTATGGCACCTCGGCCACTGCGCCCATTCTCTCGGTCGCAAGCGCCGAAAGGAGATTGCGCGAAAACTGCAACATATCATCACCCCCATACCACACCACATACGAAGCTGCAACGAGTGGCAGGAGATAGCCAACAACCATAAGCAACACCTGGCGCAACGAGAGTGTGAGTAGGATAACCGACAATGGAATTATCAAGGCGAGCACCACGCAAGGCGGATAGAGCAGCACCATAGCACCAAGTAACAACGCTGCAAAGAAGACCGAATCCTTCTCTCCGGCACTATGCAGCGAGCGCATCAGCAGATAAATGGCCAAAGCGAAGCATAAAGAGGCTACCGCTCCACTCAGAACATCGGACGAAAAGAGTATGCCACACGACAACAACCCATAGATAGGTATCGGGAGCGTACAGTAGTTCTTGTTCAGCCCCGAGCAAGGAAGCATCTTGCCCTCGACAAATCCGCCGCACAGGAATACAAACATGGCCAATACAAGTTTCGGCACGCTATCGAAATAGTCGCTGCTCGCCAACTCCGCACCAAAGGGAGCGACATAGGCACGCACCGCCGTAACACATAGTATCACTATGAGTAATACCAAGGCAACCAAGGCCGACTTTCTTGAGAGTGAGATCACTTGCATAGCACAAAGGTAGCTTTTTTACGCGAAAAAACACCAAAAAGCGACAACTTTATACAAAGTAAATTATAAAGGCAGGTCCGCCCAATAATCCCGACCTGCCTTTATATACCCAAAAATCCCATTTAATTATTAACCATACGGAAGATGATAGCTGCACAGAGTATGAATATCTCAAAAAAAATTGTAACTTTGTATCAAAGAATCACAAAACTATGTTGGAGAACTCATTTCAACGCGAACTTATCGAGGCAGGATGCGACGAGGCGGGGCGAGGTTGCCTTGCAGGCTCGGTCTTCGCGGCAGCGGTAATTCTGCCACCCGACTTCTACCACCCTCTTCTCAACGATTCGAAGCAGATGAGCGAGAAGAATCGTTATGCCCTACGCGAAGTGATATGCAAGGAGGCTGTCGCGTGGGCCGTGCAGGAGGTGTCGGCCGAGCGCATTGACGAGATAAACATCCTCAACGCCTCGTTCGAGGGTATGTCGCTTGCGGTAGAACAGCTCACTACCCGACCGCAGTTTCTCGCCATTGACGGCAACCGTTTCTACTCAAAGTTGCAGATTCCGTTTCAGTGCATCGTCAAGGGCGATGGCAAGTATGCCAACATTGCAGCCGCCTCGGTCTTGGCAAAGACCTTCCGCGATGACTATATGATGCGATTGGCCGAGGAGTATCCGATGTATGGTTGGGCTAAGAACAAGGGGTACCCGACAAAGGAGCATCGTCTTGCCGTGCGAGAGTTTGGCTTGTCGCCCTACCACCGCAAGAGCTTCAACCACGAAATCGACCAGCTCGAGCTATTCTAAAAGATACCTATTATATATAATGGTAGAGCGAAGATATTTTGAAAATCGCTATAATTGTTGTAAGTTTGCAGTATATTAAATCGAACAAATCTTATATTTTTATTTAAAAACCAATAATTTATGAAACTCAAATTTATCCTTTTAGCTTTTGCACTCTTCGGAGGTGTATGCGTAGCATCTGCACAGGATGAGGATACTACCGAGAAGCCGAAGACAAGAAATTTCCAGCAGTTGGCAAATCGTATCGCCGACCAGAAGCACAACTTCCAGGTATTGGAGAAGAAGGTAGAGGATGTTCTCCTCTTCGAGTACTTGAAGGATTATGCTATCATCGACAAGGTTCGTTTGGCAGGCCCTGCACGCCAGCCACAGAACAAGGAGTTCCGCCGCACCGGAAACCCATTCTACGATCAGTTCCTCGACAACAAATTCGTATTCCACGCCTATGTATTCTTCCCAAAAAATACAAAGCAGAACAAGAAGTATCCTTTGATCGTAATGCCTCACGGTGGTATTCACGGCACATTCAGCTCGGGTAACCGTCACTTCTTGCGCGAGTTGTTGGCACAGGGCTATATCGTTGTTGCTCCCGACTATCGCGGTAGCACCGGATACGGCAAGGGCTTCTGGCAGTCAATCGATTACGGAGGTTTGGAGAACGAGGATGTATTGGTTGCTACAAAGTATATGATCGAGAATTACAGCATCGTAGATAAGAACCGCGTAGGTCTTATGGGCTGGAGCCATGGTGGTATGATTACTCTTATGAATAGCTGCCGATACCCTGATGTATACGCTTGCGGTTATGCAGGTGTTCCTGTATCGGATGTAAACTTCCGTTTGACCTACCACAGCAAGGCTTACGGTCGTCTCTTCTCGGACAAGTACCATGTAGGCAAGACAACAGCTGAGGCTCCTGAGGAGTATGCACGCCGCTCGCCGGTATCTTACGCTAAGGATTTGCGTATTCCTTTGATGATCACTACAACCGAGAACGACAATGATGTGTCAGTAAAGGAGGTACAGCGTATGATCGACGCTTTGAAGAGCCACAACAAGAAGTTCGAGTACAAGGTTTATGGTCCATCGGATGGCGCACACTTTGTTGATCGTTTGGACTCTAAGGATGCTACCGAGCGTCGTTTCGAGGCTCACAAGTTCTTGAATCGCTACTTGAAGCCAAGTAAGCCATTCCGCACACACGAGGATATGCGTAAGGCAAGCTACTACTTCAACTAAGAGGTAAGAGCACAAACAAGTGGGGTTGTCCAACTAATGTTGAGCAACCCCACTTTTATATTGATAGTATAAAGGGCTTCGATTATCGGCGAGACTCCTTTGCCTCGATAGTCTCTGTTGCGTGTGGTACGCGCAATAAACGCTCACGCGGAATAAGTTTTCCGGTGGTCTTGCAGATGCCGTAGGTCTTATGCTCGATACGCACAAGCGCGAGTTCGAGATTGCGGATAAACTTCGACTGGTGTGCAGCCAAACGCTCGCTCTCCTCCTTGGAGAGAGTGGTTGCACCCTCCTCCAAAACTTTGAAGGTAGGCGAAGTATCCTCGGTATCGTTACCCGTAACGCGACTTATGCTGGAACGCAACTCCTCATAGTCGTAGCGGGCCTGTTCGAGTTTTTTCAAAATGACCTCCTTAAACTCAGCCAACTCGGCATCACTATAACGGGTTTTCTCTTGCTGTGCCATAATCAATTCTCCTTTTTGTATTTTCGATTACCAAAATTAAATTAAATTTTTCATATATCCAAATATTAGACCAAAACATTTTTTATTTGGATAATTTATGGCACACAGATTGCTTTTAGGAGAAATATAGACAATAAATTAAAAACTCATTCGTTTATTTATAAAGAGCACATTAACATATAGCCAATATGAGAAAATTATTACTTTCGGTATTAGCAGTTGCAACACTTGCGACCACTCCGACAATGGCAGAGAACATCTCCATCCCCGCACATAAGCTACCACAAGAGGCACAGAAATTTCTGAGCGACCACTTTTCGCAAAATAAGGTCGTATCGGCCATGCACGACCGAGATATCACGGATAACGACTATACCGTAATCCTCGACAACGGCACAAAGATTGAGTTCGACGCTGCAGGCAAATGGGAAAGCGTAAAAAACAACAACGGCAAGATGGCTGCCGGCGTTGTTCCCTTAGCAATTCAGGGCTATATCACCGAACACTACCCATCTCTCGGCATCGAGAAAATCGAGCGCAAGAGATATGGATACGAGGTGGAACTGACCAATGATATCGACCTTAAATTCGACTCGAAAGGGAAATTTGTAGGCATCGACGATTAATCTGCGAAGGGCTCGAATCAAAGAGGGGCTGGTGATATATCTTATCACAGTCTCTCTTTTTTTTGCCATTTCTATCTTATAAAGAATATTTTTATCTTATTTTTCCATTTTTATAGCTTTTTTCTTTGCTTTTCTTATTAAAAGAGTGTATTTTTGCGGCGATAAATGAGCGATTATAATATCAAAACTAAATAAAACACAAAAAATGCAAAGAGAAAAGTTACTCAAACAACTCGAAGATACCGATAAGGTATGGGACATCGTTGTTATTGGTGGCGGAGCAACAGGACTTGGTTGTGCTGTTGATGCAGCTTCGCGCGGTTACAGCGTTGCTCTCTTCGAGCGTGATGATTTCGCAAAGTGTACTTCGAGCCGTTCGACTAAGCTCGTTCACGGCGGTGTGCGCTATCTTCAGAAGTTGGAGGTGGATTTGGTGCGCGAGGCTCTCCACGAGCGCGGACTGATGAAGCGAAATGCCCCACACCTCGTTAAGGACCAGGCCTTCGTAATTTCGAATTACAGCCACTGGGAGAACTTCCTCTACTTCTGCGGTTTGACCGTATATGACATTCTTTCGTTCGGCTTCGGCTATGGTCGTTCGCGCTTCATCACTGCAAAGACTCTTCGTGAGTACCTCCCGACATCGGTTGCCGAGGGCTTGAAGGGCGGTGTTGTTTATCACGACGGTCAGTTCGATGATTCCCGTATGGCGTGCAACCTCGCACAGACATGCGTTGAGCAGGGTGGCGTTGTTGCCAACCGTACCGAGGTTGTAAGCGTATTACACAACGAGAATGGCAAGGTTGCCGGTGTTGTAGCAAAGGACCTCCTCACAGGCAAGGAGTACACCGTAAAGGCTAAGGCCGTAATCAACGCTGCAGGTTGCTTCGTAGATGAGGTATTGCAGATGGATAAGCCGGGAGAGGCAAAGATGGTCGTTCCTTCGCAGGGCGTTCACATCGTTCTCGATATGAAGTTCTTGCAGAGCGACTACGCTATTATGGTTCCAAAGACCTCGGATGGTCGCGTACTCTTCGCAGTGCCTTGGCACGACAAAGTAGTTGTTGGTACTACAGATATCCAGCGCCCAACTGCCGAGAGCGAGCCACGCCCACTCGACGAGGAGATTGATTTTATCCTCGAGACTGCAAGCCACTATATGACTCCTGCCCCTACTCGCGCCGACATCGTTTCGGTATTCGCAGGTCAGCGACCACTCGCAGCGCCTAAGAAGGAGGGTAAGAAGTCGAAGGAGGTTTCGCGTTCGCACAAGGTTGTGGTATCGGACAACGACCTCATCACAATCACCGGTGGTAAGTGGACTTCGTACCGTAAGATGGCCGAGGATACCATTGATAAAGCTATCAAGTTGGGCAAGGTTGAGAAGCGCAAGTGCGTAACGCGCCGCTTGAAAGTACACGGATGGCGTCCAAATCCAAATTTGGCAGACCATATGTATGTCTACGGCGCAGACGAGCCTGCAATTCTCGCTATGATTAAGGAGAATCCTGCTCTCGGCGAGAAGTTGTCAGAAAAGTACGACTACACCGTGGCTGAGGTGCTTTGGGCTATTCGTCACGAGATGGCTTTGACCGTGGATGATGTCTTGGCACGCCGTGTTCGTCTTCTCTTCGTAGATGCACGCGAGGCACAGAAGGCTGCTCCACGCGTAGCTCAGATTTTGGCTGAAGAGCTCGGTCGCGACCAGGCTTGGATTGACGAGCAGGTATCTTCGTTCACCGAATTGGCATCGCACTACTATGTAGCATAAGTTAGGCATAAAATAGGGACAAGTTAGGTACATGTTAGAGCGGAGAGATGACGGCAGTTTGCCGTCATCTCTATTTATATACCCCCACCCAAAGAGTAACACAAAAAGATCTCACCATA
>JAFZEY010000002.1 GCA_017560455.1 Alistipes sp.
CGGCGCAGTCGACGCTCTCAGGCTTCAACTCCATAGCCTTCTCCAACCAAGGCAACGACTTCATATAGGTGTTGTTTACCTCCTTCAAGCTTGCCTGGTACTCCTCCTGTGAACTGATGCTGTCAAGGCGGGAATTGAATGCCTGGTTAGCCTCATCTCCCTTAGCCATATAGAAGTAACCGAGGTAGAAGTTGGTGTCATAGTCGTTTGGCTTCAACTCGTTAATCTTGAGGAATGAGTTGATGCACTCGTCGAAGTTCTTCAACTTGAAGAATACCTGTCCGCGAGCAAACCAAAGATCTGCATTGTCCGGCTTGTCGGCAAGCATCTTGTCGAGAAGAACTACCAAGTCGGCAGGATCACCTACGCCCTCCTCTGAGGTGTAGAGCTGAATCAAGCCCTCCATGATACGCTCGTTACGAGGATACTTCTCGATGCCCTCCAACAAAGCGTTCTTTGCCTTTGTGAGGAACTCCTTGTTGGCCTCGCGCTGGCCATAGTAGCAGTGGAACAAGAAGTAGTAGAGGTTGCCCTGCTCGTCCTTATAACCGAGCTCGTTAGCCTTTGTCAAATACTTCTCGCCATCAATGAAGTACTGGTTCTCCTTAGCTCCGAGGAATGCAGCCAGCTGACCTGCGAAGAAGTAGTAGCGTGCATCAACCTTTCCGATAGACGGATTCTGCTGCAAAGCTACAGCCTTAAGGTATGCGTCGATAGCAGCCTTATACTCTGTGATGTCGAGGCTTACAGAGCCGAGCTCCGAGTAGTAGTTGATAAGAGCATCCAATGCGGTCTTAATCTTTGGTGCAGATGCAGGATCCAACTCATAAGCCTTTTCGAAAGCCTCCTTTGCCAAATTGTAAGCGTTAGGAAGGACCTCGCGCTTAATCTTCCAAGCCGAAACCTTACCATCCTTAGAGTATACATCGATCCAATCGAATGAGTATACGCCATCCTTCACCTCGTTTGCCGGTACACCGGTCGAGATGGTGAGCATATTCGCATCGAGTCCGGCGAAGATGCTCTTTGTAGGAGCCATAATGGCATCGATGCAAATCTTACCACGATTGAACCAAGTTGCAGATTTTGCAGCCTTCTTAGGGTTTGCAATATCAGCATTGCTCTTCTCCAACTTTGCCTTAAATGTGGCATCGCTGATCTTCTGTGCGGTAGCCATTGGCACTACGAGAGTTGCCAATGCTGCTACCATTGTTATAATCCTTTTCATATTCATATAACGATTAGTTAGTAATAGGTTATTCGTTTGTATTTGTAGCCTCTGTTGCAGGTGCCTCGGTTGCGCCCTCTGCGCCATCGGTTATTGCGCCCTCAACTACTGCGCCCTCCGTGAGCTCCTCCTCTTCGGTTACAGGTACTACAGCCACCGATGCAATCTCATCGCCCTCGCGGAGGTTGATGATGCGTACACCCTGTGTTGCACGGCCTGCTACACGAATCTGCTCGATAGAGGTGCGGATAGTGATACCCGAGCGGTTGATAATCATCAAGTCGTTGTCGTCGGTTACAGCCTTGATAGCAACCAACTCGCCTGTCTTCTCGGTGATGTTGATTGTCTTGACACCCTTACCACCACGATTTGTAACACGGTACTCATCAACATTTGTACGCTTACCGAAACCGTTAGCTGAGAGTACGAGTACATCCTCGTTCGAATCCGGCTCGATGCAGATCATGCCGATAGCCTCGTTGTCGCCCTCGAGCGATACGCCACGAACGCCGATAGATGTACGGCCTACCTCACGAACTGTCGACTCGTTGAAGCGGATAGCCTTACCCTCGCGTGTTGCGATCATAATCTCTGCTGCACCGCTTGTGAGCTTAGCCTCGATAAGACGGTCGCCCTCACGCACCTCGATAGCGTTGATACCGTTGGTACGAGGACGCGAGTATGCCTCCAACTTGGTCTTCTTAACGGTACCGTTCTTGGTACACATTATAATATAGTTAGAGTTGATATACTCCTCGTCGTTGAGCTTCTTGCAGTTGATGTATGCACGAACCTTATCATCCGGTTCGATGTTGATGATATTCTGGATGGCACGACCCTTCGATGCGCGTGTACCCTCAGGAATCTCGTATACCTTCAACCAGAAGCAGCGGCCCTTCTCGGTGAAGAACATCATTGTGTTGTGCATCGAAGCGACATAGATGTGCTCGATGAAGTCCTCGTCGCGGGTAGCCGAACCCTTCATACCTACACCACCGCGGTTCTGTGTGCGGTAGTCGGCGAGCGATGTACGCTTGATGTAGCCGAGGTGCGAGATGGTGATAACCATATCCTCGTCAGCGTAGAAGTCCTCTGGGTTGAACTCCTCCGAAGAGTAAACAATCTCCGAACGGCGCTCGTCGCCATACTTCTCGCGGATCTCGATCAACTCCTCCTTCACGATGCCGAGCTGCATAGACTCGTCAGCGAGAACAGCAGTCAAGTAGTCGATGGTATTCTGTAACTCGTCGCGTTCTGCGGTGAGCTTTCCACGCTCCAAGCCTGTCAAAGCACGAAGACGCATATCTACGATAGCTGCAGTCTGGATATCCGACAAGCCGAAACGCTCCGAGAGAGTAGCCTTCGCCTCGTCAACACTCTTTGCCTGGCGGATGATGCGAACAACCTCGTCGATATTATCCTGTGCAATAAGCAAACCAAGAACGATATGCATACGCTCCTCAGCCTTGCGCAAGTCGAAGCGACTGCGACGAACAACTACATCGTGACGGTGCTCTACGAAGTTGCGGATAAGATCGAGAAGGTTCAAGAGCTGTGGGCGGCCATTTACCAAGGCGATGTTGTTTACCGAGAATGACGACTGCAACTCGGTGTGCTTGAACAACATGTTCAATACCACATTAGCAACAGCATCCTGCTTCAAGGTTACAACTACGCGGGTACCACGGCGGTCCGACTCGTCGTTTACATCTGCGATACCCTCCAAGCGACCCTCCTTCGTGAGAGCGGCGATATGCTTAATCATCTCCTGCTTATTTGCCATATAAGGTATCTCGGTGAAGATAAGCTGCTGGCGACCTGTCGAGGTTGTCTCGATGTCGTGACGAGCACGCATAACCACGCGACCGCGACCTGTCAAGAGAGCCTCCTTAACACCCTCGTAACCATAGATAATGGCTCCGGTTGGGAAGTCGGGACCCTTAACAAAGTGGAGCAAGTCCTCGCAAGTACACTCTGTGTTGTCGATATAAGCACAGCAGGCATCGATAACCTCCGAGAGGTTGTGCGGTGCCATGTTGGTAGCCATACCTACGGCGATACCGCTTGCACCATTCACGAGCAACAACGGAATCTTTGTAGGGAGTACGGTAGGCTCCTTCTGTGTGTCATCGAAGTTCATTGTCCAATCGATAGTCTCCTTGTCGATGTCGGCCATAACCTCGTCGGTAATCTTCTGCATACGCGCCTCGGTATAACGCATAGCCGCAGGCGAGTCGCCATCCATCGAACCGAAGTTACCCTGACCCTCAACGAGTGGGTAGCGCATAGCCCAAGGCTGTGCCAAACGCACCATGGCGTCATAAACCGATGAGTCACCGTGTGGGTGGAACTTACCGAGTACATCTCCGACGATACGAGCCGACTTACGGGTTGGCTTGTCGTGGTAGAGGTGCAACTCCGAATCCATATCAAAGAGGATACGGCGGTGTACCGGTTTCAAACCATCTCGAACATCGGGAAGTGCACGCGACACGATAACCGACATCGAGTAGTTGATGTAGGACTCCTTCATGTGGTCCTCGATATTGATCTTCTCAATACGGCCCGTAGGAGTTACATTTGTTACTTCTTCAATCATAATTTTGTGTTATTTGTGTTGTTTAGTGTTTTTTTCGTCTTTATACTACGCGCAAAAATAGCGATTATTCTCCGAATAATCAACTTTTGACTCTAAAAATTTATGGTTTTGAAAAACTTTTTTCGCAGAAATGCGATTTTTGGCTGTTTTTAGGCGATTTTAGCCACTTTGCAAAAGCGCTTCGACACCCCGTCGAAGCACTGAATTAAAAATCAAGAATTAAAAATGAAAAATTAGTTTCCTATTTTCCGTTTTTCAACTACTCACTGCTAATTACTCTCTACTCACTATTCTCAATTTGGAGCCTTCGGCTGAGATTGTGCCCTTTTCGATGAGCTGGCGAATGGTGTCGATGATGCTCTGCTCGTTGCCCTTGATCTTTGCGATAAGCTCCTTTACGGTCATTGGTTCGGTGGCAAGCAGAGTTAAAATCTGCTGCTCGAAGTTGGTAGAATTGCGCTTCACTCGCTTCTTGCGGGCAAGGCAGTTGTCGCAAATTCCACACGGCTCCGACTTCTTGTCGCAGAAGTATTGTTCGATGACGCGACTACGGCACTCTTCGCTCTCGTTGGCGTAGTGAAGGAGGTTGTTAAATCGCTCTAACATAAGGCTTTTGCGGTGCGAGTAGGTTTCGGGTGCGATGTAGATATCGCGTGACGGCAGTCGCTCCTCGTCAAGGAAAATCAGAGGGTCGTGGTTTGTCGGAATGTAGCGGATTATATTGGCACGCCACAATCGCTTCAATAGGTTGTGTACCTCCTCGTGCGACTCTCCCGAGAGCGATGCAATCTCCATCTCGTCTATCGGGCGGAACTCGCTAAAAATGCCTGTGTAGAGTCGCAGAATGGCGCGTATGATATCCTCCTCTCGTTTGTTGAGTTGGACTTGGTAGAGTTCGTCGCGGGTGATTGTGAACATCATTCGTGCCGGGTGCTCGCAATCCTCCACAAGTGTCATATAGCCATTGAGTTGCAGCAACTTTATTGCGCTCAAAACCGAGGTTGCGGATTGCTTGTAGCGCTTGCAGAAATCGAAGATATTGAAGACGAACGATGCCTCCTTGCCATCACCGATGGCGACTCCGAGATATGAGCACAAATCGTGATATATCGAGCGTATAAATTCGATATTCGGAAACTCCTTTTCGAAGATGTTTGTGATGCGATCGTTATCGGTTGCCGACATCAAAATTACGGCATAGCTGCGCTCTCCGTCACGACCTGCACGACCTGCCTCCTGGTAGTACGATTCGAGCGAGTCGCTCATTGTGTAATGCACTACAAAACGCACATCGCGCTTGTCTATACCCATTCCGAATGCGTTGGTAGCCACCATGATACGCGTCTTGCCGCTAACCCACTCGTCCTGGCGCATTGTGCGCTCGGCACTTGGCAGACCACCGTGATAGAAGGAGGCGGACTCTCCCTGCTCGATAAGGAATTGAGCAAGTTTTTCGGCGGTACTTCGCATGCGGACATATACGATACCGCACCCTGGAACATTGTTTATTATTCGCATCAACTGTCCCTCCTTATCCTCTGTCTGGCGTACCGAGTAGGAGAGGTTTGGGCGTAGGAACGATGCCTGGAAAATATTCGGCTCGGCGAACTCCAACTGCTCCATAATATCCTTCGCTACGCGAGGTGTTGCGGAGGCTGTAAGTGCCAAGATGGGTGTATCGGGAATATATCTTCGTAACTCCTTGATACGGAGGTATGAAGGGCGGAAGTCGTAGCCCCATTGCGAGATGCAGTGGGCCTCATCGACCGCGAGAAGCGACACATTCATTCGGTCTACTCGCAGACGGAACATCTCGCTCGAGAGTCGCTCAGGTGCAACATAGAGGAATTTGATATCTCCATAGATGCAGTTGTCGAGGGCGATATCGATTTGGCGTGGGGTCAATCCCGAATGGACTGCTACTGCGGGGATTCCGCGCTTGCGCAGCGAATCCACCTGGTCCTTCATCAGGGCAATAAGTGGTGTGACGACGATGCATAATCCTTCGCTGACGAGCGTTGGGAGTTGATATATCGTCGATTTTCCTCCTCCCGTAGGCATCAGTACGAGCGTGTCACGACCCGACAAAACGGACTCTATCGCCTCGCGTTGCATCGGGCGAAACGAGTCGTAGTGCCAATAGTGGCGAAGTGTGTCGAGTAACTTCTGCTCCATAGTCGCGAAGATAGTGTATTTTTTTGAGAAAACAGACCGCTTTGTGAAAAAATATTACTACATTTGTAGTATGATTTTGAGAGCTAATTGCAAAATAAATATCGGACTCGATGTCCTTCGTCGCCGCGAAGATGGTTTTCACGACCTCGAAACGGTGATGATTCCTGTGCCTGAACTCTACGATGTGGTTGATATTGAGCACATTGAGGGCGCTTCTGTTTTTGAGCAGAAGGGGTTGGTTGTTGATTGTGATGTAGAGCAAAATCTATGTATGAAGGCGCTGCGACTGATGCAGCGGTTGTATGGCATTGGAGAGGTAAAAATAACCCTCGACAAAAGGGTTCCTTTCGGTGCGGGCCTTGGTGGCGGATCGAGCGATGCTACGGCTGTGATTTTGGCGCTGAACGAGCTCTTTAATCTTGGTTTGAGCGAGGATAGATTGGTCGAAATAGCTGCTATGATAGGTAGCGATACCGCCTTTTTTGTGCGTAATACACCGCAACTCTGCACGGGTCGTGGCGAGAAGATGGAGCCGATTGAGTTGCCGCTGGAGGGCTACTATCTTGCAGTGGCAAAACCCGAGGAGGGAGTCTCGACCAAGGAGGCCTATGCGGGTGTAAAACCTGCCGTTCCACAGGCGCGATTGGTCGATGCACTGCAACGCCCGATAGGGGAGTGGCAGGGTGTTGTGAAGAACGACTTCGAGCCCCATATCTTCGTGGCTCATCCCGCGATTGCGAAGCTGAAAAAGGCGATGCTTGATGCGGGGGCGGTATATGCCTCGATGTCGGGTTCGGGCTCGGCGGTGTTCGGTCTGTTCGATAAGGAGCCGAAACTCTCGGTTGGAGAAGATAACTATTTAAAAGTAATGATATTATGAGAAGGTTTTTGCTAAATCTATTGGCTGTTATTTTTGCATTTTCAGCTACTGCACAGGAGTTGAATGTTGCATCTATAAATATCCGATTGAACTCGAAAAAGGATTACAAGAGACAGAATGGCTGGGATGACCGCAAGTCGTATATCTTCGATATGATTAACTTCGAGGGCTTTGATGTTTTCGGTGCGCAGGAGGTGAAGAAGCGTCAGCTCGATGATATGTTGAATGCGCTACCCGACTATGGCTATGTGGGTGTCGGTCGCGACGATGGCGCAAAGAAGGGAGAGTTTAGTCCGGTATTCTACCGCAAGGATAAATTTAAGTTGCTCGATAGCGGTACCTTCTGGCTCTCCGAGACCCCTGACGAGGTGTCGAAGGGTTGGGATGCAGTGTGTCGCCGTGTGTGCTCGTGGGGTTACTTCCAGCGTAAGAGCGACAAAAAGCGTTTCTACTTTTTGTCTACCCACCTCGATCATAGAGGTAAGGTTGCTCAGATTGAGGGTGCAAAGGTTATCTTGAACTTTATAAAGAAGAGTTGCAAGGGTAAGCCGGTCATTCTTGTGGGCGACTTTAATGTTACACAGAATAGCGATTGCTACAAGTCGTTTGCCAAGAGAGGTTCGTTGAAGGATGCCTACGAGTTGGCAAAATATCGTTTCGCTCCAACGGGAACATTCAATGGCTTCAATCCTAATCGTTGTACAAACAGCCGTATCGACCATATCTTTGTGTCGAAGGGCTCGAGGGTTAGCCGTTATGGAGTTCTCACATACCACTATTTCGGTGAAAGTCTGAGTGGCGAGCAGCCGATGGATACAGCCGCTCCAAAGGAGATTAAAGGCGAGCTTCGCAAGGTTAAGTGCATCTCCGACCACTATCCGGTGCAGGCATTTGTAACTTTGAAATAGTTGTTGGAATGGGCGTCGATGAGGATGCGTGATAGTAGTTGTAAACTACATTTTAGAAAAAAATCGGGCGAGAATGAATTTTCTTGCTCGATTTTTTTTGTGAATTGAAAATATTTTTTGTATATTTGCTAAAATCAATCAGAAAAACTCAACAAACTTTAAAATAAACTATCAACTAAAAACTTTAAAACTATGAAAAATTTGACAAAAATTTTCATGGCGGTAGCAGTTGCAATGTTCGCATTTTCATGCGTAACTGACACAACCGATGACGCCGCAGTCAAGGTTGGCGGTAAGACAACTTTGGCAATCTCATTGGGGGGGGGTAATCGTACTACTCTCGGCGAGGCTGAGAATGGTGTTTACCCTATCACTTGGGCAGAGGGTGACCAGA
>JAFZEY010000121.1 GCA_017560455.1 Alistipes sp.
CACGCAACCATCGACTTGCAGAAGTGGATACCGCGGTCATTCACAAGGTTTGCCTTGATGACATTGTGACCGTTAGCCGCCAAAATCTGCGCTACCGAATAACCCAAAAGGTTGTTGCGGATGTGTCCGAGGTGGAGTGGCTTATTGGTGTTAGGCGACGAGTACTCAATCATAATGGTGCGACCTGTCGAAGGTGCCTGGCCATAGTTCTCGGCAGCTGCCACCTCCTCGAAACGCTCTACCCAGAAGTTCTGGTCGAGCGAGAGGTTCAAGAAGCCCTTGATAACATTGAATGAGCAGAACTCTGAAGCCGATGCAACGACCTTCTCACCAATCTCGGTAGCCACTGCCTCAGGCGATTTGCGCGCCATCTTAACGAGTGGGAATACCACGAGAGTGTAGTCGCCCTCGAACTCCTTACGAGTCTTTTGGATCTGAATCTGGCTATCGGCAACTTCGCCATAGAGAGCCTCCACAGCCGCCTTTACCACGCTTGAAATGTGTTGTTCGATATTCATTTTGTACGAATTTTTCCTATTATTTATTGTTGGGCGCAAAGATAGCAAATAAAAACGGAAAACGGAAAGCGGAAAGCGGAAAACTTTTGTTTTTTCTGCTTTTCGCTAATTACCGCAACCCTTTCAGTTCTTGCCTTACAACGCTCTGCAATAGAGCATCGCATCGACGGCTTCGAAGCCGGCCTTTTTAAAGAGCGAAATACTCGGTTGATTTTCGGGGAGAATATTGGCACAAAGTTCGCGCATACCAAGCGATAGAGCATAAGAAATAACAAGCTGTAACGCGTTATAGGCAAAACCTTTACGGCGATTATCTAAATCAACGATTAATATCGATACAAACGCCTTTTTACCATCATATTCAGTAAGGTCTATCGTGCCTAATCTATCGCCTTCGAGCGAGCAAATCATCAATCGCAGTTGCTCGTTTTCTGCAAACGAAAAGCGCTGTTGATTCTCAACAAACCGCCCCACATCTTCGCGAGAATATTGCTCCTCATAGACTCCATAGAGAGGTTCAGCCGAGTAGTTCTCCCATAAAAGGATAGTGTCGATATCCGAAGAATCGACACTACGCAAAACTATATTTTCGCCCTCGATGCAAATCATAACACTACCGGATGGCACTCTTAAGCTTCAACAACTGTTGCCAACGGAGAACAATATGTGCAATCGAAGCGACACTCAACACTATGCCGACGACATAATGCCACAATCCAACACCTGTATTTGGCACGAATGTCATCGCCAGCATAACCACTCCCGTCATAGCCACGACAACAAACAACACCGATAGCATCAGCGTAATGATACTTTTGCCCTTCGTTTTACCTTTCAGCAACGACTTATACCACCCGAGGTGGACGTAAATATGTAGTGCGCCAAACAACAGCATAAGCACACTGCTAACAATGTGAGCAACAGCCCAATTATGCCACACCTCGTGGGTGTTGAAATGGCCAGCCTTATGCAAAAACACACCTGTTAAACAAGTTGCCACTGCCACCAAAAGCAGCGCAACATCAACAAAATATATACCTTTTGCCTTCATATCTCTACAGTCCGATAACAAGGTTGCGCATCAACATCGCAACACCCCATGCATTGGCATTTGCCCCCATCTTCGACACGCGAAACTTAGTATCCTTATAGACAAGACTCAACGAATATTTGTTGGTAGCCGACTTCAACGGCAACATAATATAGTCGCCCGCAGCTGCGAGGTTTCCTCCTACGATAACGCTCTCAGGGTTGAAGATGTTAATCAGGAAAGCCACAGCCTTGCCCACCTTCTCGCCAGCCTCCTCGATAAGTTCGATGGAGAGATTATCATCGTTGCGCGCTGCATTTACGATATCATCGATATGGATATGCTCCTTCGCCTCGTAACGTTTGCGAAGGATGGTATTTGCACCATTGCGCACCAATTCGTTCATCTTCTCCTCGATGGCGATACCCGAAACCTCAGTCTCGAGGCAACCCTTCTTGCCGCAGAAGCAGATCTTCTCGTTATCGAAGAATGGGATATGACCGAACTCACCCGCAAAGCCATTCTTACCATAGTAGAGCTTGCCGTCGCTAACGATACCGATCGCAACACCGAGTCCGAGGTGGAGATAGATGACATTGCTCTCGGTCTTTGAACGCGAGAAGTTATACTCGGCATAGCAACGCGCGCGAGTATCATTCTCTATCAACACACGCATACCCGTGCGCTTCTCGATAACCTCGTGCAAAGACCCCTCCATAGAGGTAAAGTAGTGGAACGAACGACCCTCCGAGGTGTTCACACGGCCTACGATACAGACACCAATTCCGAGTATATTGGAGCGTTCGTGGCCGCAATCGGCAAGGAAATCGACAATATTTGCGCATATTATCTCCAAGCAGGTATCGCTATCCACGAGTTCAAAGTCCTCGAACACACGTTCATAGACCAAGTTATTCTGCAAGTCGGTAATCACACAGGTCATTCTGTC
>JAFZEY010000122.1 GCA_017560455.1 Alistipes sp.
CCACAAGGCGGAGTGCAGCTACAAGCTGTTTAATGTAACCTACGGCGAGGTAATAAAGGAGGAGTAGGATGAAACGCACCAAAGCACAACCCATAGGAGTACTGCTCGACAACCTCTTCAAGAGTCCCGATGTGGCACGCAAGATTGCCGAGGGTTCACTACCCCACATTTGGCGTGAGGTAACGGGCGAGATAGTAGCCGAGAGCACCCGCCAGGTGCGATTTGTACGCGGTACGCTCTATGTTCATATCGCATCGAGCATCCTGCGCAGCGAATTGATGATGCAGCGCGAGGCACTTGTCCGTTCGATAAACAAGCAAGTCGGTTTCGACCTTGTGCAGAGTGTCGTAATCCAATAATTTGATCCCTGATCAAAAGAATATTAATGCCAGCAAGATGTAGGTTGGCAGAAGCACTATCAGCGAAAATTTGAAGATATACCCAAAGAACGATGGCATACGAACGCCGTCGTTCTCTGCTATTGCCTTGACCATAAAGTTGGGGCCGTTACCGATATAGGTCATCGCACCAAAGAGCACCGAGCCGAGAGCGATAGCGGTCAAAATAGGCTGCGCAACACCTGCCATAAGGGATGTTCCTTCAGCATCAGGAAGTGCGGCCGCTACGGTATGGAATGCCACAGCTGTAGGGGCGTTATCGAGGAAGGAACTCAGCACACCCGCCGAGAAGAAAAATTGCGAAGGGGTGCCGATACCGAGTGCAACGGCATTCTCATCGAGATAGAGCAAGGCGGGTGTCATCGTGACAAAGATGCCGATAAAGAGTATCGCGACCTCCGTGATAGGCTCCCACGAAAAGTGATTTTCGTTGCGCACACGCCTGCGAGTCGAAACAAGCGACAACAGAAGGATCGTAACGAGCACCATCTCGCGCATAAAGCGTATATACCACGGTGCATCCTCCGCCACCATTGCCGGTATTTCGTGCGGATTTACGAAGGCCACAGCCAAGACAATAGCCGATAGGTAGAATAGATTTACCGCACCCGAAAATGATATTTTTATCGGCTCATCCGCCTCGTTCTTTGCACGAGGACGCACGCCTATAAGCTCCTTATTTCGCCATATATAGGAATCGAGAGCCACATAGACGGCAAGCAGCACGGCACCGACAAATGCCCACTGCGGATAGAGAGTTTGGAACCACGAAAACTCCGCACCTCGCAGATAGAGAAGGAACAACGGAGGATCGCCCAACGGAGTCAGGACACCACCGCAGTTGGCCACCATAGCGATAAAAAAGAGTATGGTATGGACCTTATACTCGCGGTCACGATTAATTTCGAGCAACGGCCTGATAAGCAGCATCGAGGCACCCGTAGTACCCACCACCGATGCCAGGCCGTAACCCACAAACATAATCGCCGCATTCACAATCGGAGTGGGCGTAGTCGAATAGTGGATACGAATACCGCCCGTAACAACATAGAGTGCCGCGAGGAGCGAGATAAAAGGAATGTAGTCGTAGAGTATCTGATCTCTGAGATTTTCGCCCAACCCCTCACGACGCAACAGTATCGCAGTGGGAATGGCAACAACCATCACCAAGATCAGTTTATTTAGATTCTTGCTCCAGAAACGAGGCGCAATGAGTGGCATCAGTGCTATCAAAAGCAACATCACCACAAAAGGTATCAAGAGATAGATTTCTATGTTATACATCCGAAAAGTTTATTTAGCCGCATTTTACATAGCTTTGCGGCTTAAACCTTTCAGACTACACCGCAGAGCACTCCACGCCGAGGGCTCGCACCCTATCAGCAATCTTTTCAAGTTCCTCGCGCTCAACCTTCTGCAAGGTCTTGCACGGCGTTGCGCGGTCTATCGAATAGACCATAACGCTTCGCGGTCGAAGATGCTCGACAATAGCCAGCCAAGCCTCAACCTCACTCTCGACGGTATTGTCGATTTGCTCTCCGTTGTATTCGCCACGCAGGAACATCGTCTGCAAAACAAACTCTTTGCCAAAACTCTCCAAATTCGATATCACCCCCTCAACCGAGTAGTTACCGCACGGCTTGTTTATAAGGTGTACCGTCTTATCGAAGGCCGAGTCGAGCTTCAAGATTGCATTATCGACTCTGCGCAAAGCGTTGCGCACCTCCTCGCGATGGAGCTGTGTAGCATTGCTCAACACCGAAACCTTCGCATTCGGAGCGTATTTATCTCGCAGAGCTATGGTATCCTCGATGATACCCTCGAACTCGGGATGAATCGTAGGCTCTCCATTACCGGCAAAGGTTATAACATCGGGCAGAGCACCCTCGACCTGCATCTTCGAAAGTGTCGCATCGAGTGCAAATCGCACATCTTCACGCGAGTTAAAACGCGGCTTGTCGGCACGATTATCATCGTTCCAACCACACTCGCAGTAGATACAATCAAAGTTACACAACTTCGAATGAAGCGGCAACAGATTAACGCCGAGCGAAATACCCAATCGGCGAGAACGAATAGGTCCGTAAATAATATCGGTAAAGAGCATACTATATTGAGTATTTTGTTAGAGCAAAAATAGCAAAAAAATCTCTATGTTGTAACATTTATCAAAAAATAATTCTTATTTTTGTAATAGCTTAGTAAGTAATGTGGATACTAAATCACAAATCAAATACCAAACAAAAAACACTATGAAAAAAATCTTCACACTGTTATTAGCCGCATTGTTCGCTACTTCTGTGGCTAGTGCTCAACAGGTTGCCTTCAATCGACCTCCACAAGAGATGGTGGACATCGCATTGACTACACCGGCACCTGAGCCACTCTTCAACCACGACTGCTCGGCAGTTCTCTACATGTGGGAGAATAGCAATATTCCGATTGCCGAGGTGCCTATCGACGGACTCTATTTGGCCGGAGTACATGTCAATCCGAAAAAGTTCTGCCGTATCCGCGAGAAGGGCTACTATACCCTCACATTCAAGAGAATTCCTAACGGAAACGAGGTTAATGTAAGCGGACTCCCAGAGGGCAGTGCTGCACTCCATGCTGTGTGGGACCCAAGCGGCAACAAGGTTGCCATTCTCAACCGCGAGAGCGACGGTGTGTATCTCTACACTGCATCATTGGAAGATGGCAAAGCCACCCGCATCAGCAACCGCCGCATCAACACCGTTGCCAAGAAGTTCCTCATGTGGATAAATGACGAGGAGATTATCACCGCTTGCGTTGTCGATGGTGGTAGCGCACCCGTACAAGGAGCACCTATCGGCCCTATAGTACAGGAATCGCTCGGTAAGAAAGTTCGCAAGAGAACCGTACAGGGCCTTCTTCGCGACAACTACGATGTGGAGTGTTTCAACTACTACTTCACCTCACAGCTTGTACGCATCTCTGCTTCGGGCGAGAAGGAGATTGGCACACCGGCACTCTATCGCACAATAAGCATCTCCCCTGACAGAAACCACTTGATGATCTATCGCGTAACCGAGCCTGCCTACACAGCTCAATTCTCGAATTTCAAGTCGAAGACCACAATCGAGGATCTCGAAGGAAATGTATTGAAGCATGTAAAGAGCCGTTCAAATCTCTCGTGGCGTGCCGATAAGCCTGCAACCATCACTTGGACCAGAACCGCAAAGAAGGATGCCGATTATAAGAATTCGGTATATGAGCAGGAGGC
>JAFZEY010000123.1 GCA_017560455.1 Alistipes sp.
ATCTTTGCAACCATTGCCTTAGCACGGCGAGCACCCTCAACCTTACCCTGTGGCAACTTCGCAAGCGAAGATACACGAGCAGCAACAAAGAGCATTGCCGAGCCGTTCTTACAAGTTGCAGCACAAGCACCACAACCTACGCAAGCTGCTGCGTCCATAGACTCGTCAGCATCTGCCTTAGGAATTGGAATAGCGTTACCATCAGGTACAGAGTTAGTGCGTACCGAGATAAAACCACCTGCCTGGAGAATCTGATCGTAAGCCGAACGGTTTACTACGAGGTCCTTGATTACAGGGAACGCTGCCGAACGCCAAGGCTCAACAGTGATGGTAGCACCATCCTTGAACTGACGCATATAGATCTGGCAAGTAGTTACTGCCTGAGATGGACCGTGTGCGTGGCCATCGATGTGCAACGAACACATACCGCAGATACCCTCGCGGCAGTCGTGATCGAATGCTACAGGCTCCTCGCCTTTGTGAACGAGGTCATTGTTCAAAATATCGAGCATCTCGAGGAACGAGGTATCCGAAGATACATTCTCAACCTTGTACTCCACGAATGCGCCCTTCGACTGAGCGTCTTTCTGACGCCATATTTTCAATGTGAAATTCATAATTTTTTCCTTTCTAAAAATTCAACGCCAAAAAATTAGTCCTTGTAGTTACGCTGTGCACGGTGTGTAAACTCGTATGTGAGATCCTCCTTTGTGAGCTCAGGAACCTCGTTCTCACCCTTGTACTCCCATACTGCTGCGTATGCGAACTCCTCGTCGTGACGGAGAGCCTCACCCTCCTCAGTCTGGTGCTCTGCACGGAAGTGTCCACCGCAAGACTCTGCACGATTCAAAGCATCGCGAGCCATCAACTCGCCGAGCTCGAGGTAATCAACCAAACGCAAAGCCTTCTCCAACTCAACATTGAACGAATCTGCAGTACCTACAACCTTAACATCCTGCCAGAACTCCTTGCGAAGTGCCTGAATCTCAACGATAGCCTTCTCCAACGACTCCTTAGTACGAGCCATACCTACATTATCCCACATAATGAGACCGAGGCGGCGGTGGATATCGTCAACCGACTGCTTACCATTGATAGAGAGCAACTTCTCGATCTTAGCCTTAACAGCATTCTCTGCCTCCTCGAATGCAGGAGTGTCAGTAGAAACCTTAGGAGCCTGAATCTTCTTAGCGAGGTAGTCGCCGATAGTGTAAGGCAATACGAAGTAACCATCAGCCAAGCCCTGCATCAACGCCGAAGCACCGAGACGGTTAGCACCGTGATCAGAGAAGTTAGCCTCACCGATAGCATACAAACCAGGGATTGTAGTCATCAAGTTGTAGTCAACCCAGATACCACCCATTGTGTAGTGAACAGCAGGGAAGATCTGCATTGGCTCATCGTATGGATTAACATCGGTAATCTCCTTGTACATATCGAACAAGTTACCGTAACGCTGCTTAATAACCTCCTTGCCCAAACGCTCGATAGCGGTCTTAAAGTCGAGGAATACAGCCAAACCTGTCTCGTTAACGCCATAACCAGC
>JAFZEY010000019.1 GCA_017560455.1 Alistipes sp.
GAAACTCGCTATCTGGGGCTATAAGCCAAATAAGAATAGTGGCCGAGCAGTGCTTTGTGGCTCTCACCCTGAAGGTGTTAAAGAGGGTGAGCGTTTGGAACTTATGGCGGCAATGGTGTTGTATGCCATGGATGGCAATGCCAAACCACAGCCTAAGGGTGTGCTCGTGGATGGCAAGGTGCGTGAGATGAAGAAGCGTACCGAGGATAATGTTCCGGCCTATACCCGTATCGGAGATCGCCAATATCACCACTTTGAGGTAGATGTCCCTGCCAAGTGCAAGAAGATGGTTGTGTCGCTTGCAGGCTACGATGGAGAGCGAGACTACGATCTTGTTCTATACGCCAAGCAGGGCGAGTTGGCATTCGAGAATAATAGCACTGTAAAGGCGAAGGCAAAGGCTTGCGATGCGGAACTTGTCGTGAAAAAGCCAAAGCGTGGAAAGTGGTATGTGTCAGCGCATTGCAAAACTACTGTTGAAGCGAAGGTTGGCGAGAAGGGGACCTACTACGAGGGTAATCTTTCGGTGTTGAATGGTGTGCCGTATAAGATATCGGTGCGCTACGAATAGTTGAATTGATAACAAACCAATTATAAACAATAGAACTATGAAACGAATTTTTCTACTTATGGCTACAATCTTTGTAGCAATGGCGGCGATGGCTGCTAAGACTGTTATTATCCCTCGACCAATGAGTGTAGAGGATAAGAAGGGCAAGGTGGTACTCTCATCGAAGAGCGTTATCTATGCGACTGACAAGTCGTTGGTGCGCCCTGCGACAATATTCTGTTCGTATGTAGCAGAGGAGAAGGGCTTGCAGTTGTCGGTAGTCGAGAAGGAGCCTACAACAAAGGGTACTATCTCTCTCGTAAAGGATGCAGCACTCGGCGAGGAGGAGTATATCCTCGATGTAGACAAGGCCGGTATTACAATCAAGGGCGGTAGCGACAAGGCGGTATTCTACGGTTTGCAGAGCCTTCGTCAGGTGGTATTCCACTCTAGGGGAAATGCCAAGAAGGTTGCCGTTGCATGTATGACTGTGAAGGATAAGCCACACTTCGGTTATCGTGGCGGTATGCTTGATGTTTGTCGCCATATGTTTAGTGTAGAGGAGGTTAAGAAGTATATCGACATCCTCGCATTGCACAAGATGAACCGCTTTCATTGGCATTTGACTGAGGATCAGGGCTGGCGTATCGAGATTAAGAAGTATCCAAATCTCACAAAGATTGGTTCGATGCGTAAGGAAACTGTTGTTAGTGTTACCGGTAAAGATGGCAGAATTGCTCGTAAGGGTTACGATGGCAAGCCTCACGGTGGCTTCTTTACTCAGGAGCAGGTACGCGACATCGTTCGCTATGCCGCAGAGCGATATATTGAGGTTATCCCTGAGATCGATATGCCGGGTCATATGGTCGCTGCATTGGCTTCATATCCTGAACTCGGTTGTACAAAGGGCCCTTATGAGGTGCGTACTCGTTGGGGAATCTCGAAGGATGTGTTGTGTGCAGGTCGTGAGTCTACATTCGAGTTCGTAGAGGGTGTATTGGCAGAGGTTATGGAGTTGTTCCCATCGAAGTATATTCACCTCGGAGGTGACGAGTGTCCAAAGGATCGTTGGAAGGTATGCCCTGAGTGTCAGAAGCGTATTGCTGATGAGGGCTTGAAGAATGAGTACGAGTTGCAGAGCTACTTTATGCATCGTGTGGAGAACTATCTCGCAAAGCACGGCCGTAGCATTATCGGTTGGGATGAGATTCTCGAAGGCGGTATCTCGAAGACTGCAACCATTATGGCTTGGCGTGGCCCTCAGCATGGTATTAAGGCTGCGAAGTTGGGTAATAAGGTTATTATGAGTCCAAAGACAAATTGCTACCTCGATTATGCCCAGACAAGTAATCGTGTAGCCAACAACGAGCCTATCTGCGGTGGTCGAAATGGTAAGCGTGTAATCTCGTTGCGCAAGGCTTATGCCCTCGATCCATACGATAAGTTGAATGAGGAGGAGCGCAAGTTTGTAGTTGGTGTGCAGGGTAATATCTGGACCGAGCATGTGCCGAACTTCGACCATGTACAGCATATGATTTTGCCTCGTACAGCAGCGTTGGCCGAGGTAGGTTGGTCGTATGGAAATCAGGACTACGACGACTTCTCACGCCGTATGC
>JAFZEY010000124.1 GCA_017560455.1 Alistipes sp.
CATTATGAATCTTATATACCATGGCAGAAACAAACATGTTGGCTATTGCCGAAAAATTCGCTCTTGAAGGAACAATTGTTGAAATTAAAGCATTGGGCGACGGCTTTATCAACGATACATTTATCGTAAAGACAGAGGGCGACTCCACAAACTACATCCTTCAGCGTAAGAATCATCATATTTTCCCCGATGTTCCCGCAATGATGGACAACATCCAGCGTGTCACCACACACATCAAGGCTAAAGTATCGGCAGCAGGTGGCGATCCTATGCGCGAAGTACTCACCGTAGTACCTGCCAAAGATGGCAAACTTTACTATCAGGATGGTGAGAACTATTGGGCTGTATGTACTTTCATCGAAGGTTCAGTCACACACAATGTAGCCGACACTCCTCGCCTCGCATTTATGGGCGGTAAGGGAATCGGTAAATTCCAGGCACAGCTTGCCGACTTCAACGAGCCACTTGCCGAAGTAATCAAGGGCTTCCACAACATACGCTGGCGTTTCCAGCAGTGGGATGAGGCGCTTGCGGCTGACAAGGCAGGACGCAAGGCCGAGCTTGCAACAGAGATTGAGTGGATAGAATCTCGCCGACAGAAGATGCTCGACTTTTGGGCTATGGTAGAGGATGGACGCCTACCAATGCGCATCACACACAACGACACGAAGTTGAGCAACATACTTTTCGACCAAAACGACGAAGTACTTTGCGTTATCGACCTTGATACAGTAATGAGCAGCACATCGCTCAACGACTTTGGTGACGCCATCCGTTCATACACCAACACCGGTGCCGAGGATGACGAAGACCTCAGCCGCGTATCAATGAACATCGAGACATTCAAGCACTACGCAGCCGGATACTTGTCAGAGCGTTGCGCTTCAATGACAGAAACCGAGAAGGAGTGGTTGGCATTCTCTGCGCTCTACATCACATACGAGCAGGTGCTCCGTTTCCTTATGGACTACATAGACGGCGACACATACTACAAGACTCGTTACCCTAAACACAATCTTGTACGCACAGCCGCACAATACAAGCTTCTCACTAGCATGGAGGAACAATATCCTGAAATGCAGAAGATCGTAAAAGAACTTGCACAATAAGCTACAAGGGTATCTAAAATAGAAAAGGTTCATATCGCGCATGATATGAACCTTTTCTATTTATAGTAATGCAGATATTGATTACTTGTTCTTCCCTGCACAAATATTATGCAAAAATCTTATAGTATCGGGGGCATTCTTGTGTATCCACTTGAGCAGAGCAACCTCTGTAGAATCACCTATTACCTCCAAAAATAGTCAAATTTATTACCCATTCTATGAAATAATTTATATCTTTGCATAAATTAGAAATGCGATTATTTTTAAAACCATTATAACTATGACACGAAAAATCCTTTTACTCCTTCTGCTCATTCCATTCTTGGCGTTTGGCAGACCACTCAACGAAAGACCTCTTATCGGTATCTCGTGCGGAAGCACAAACGGTACATCAAAGGTTAAAACCGAATACGCAGATGCTATCTGCAAGGCGGGCGGAACACCAATCCTTATCCCCGTTATGACCGACAGCCTGGCATTGCGCGACATCCTCTACCGTCTTGACGGTATCATTATGAGTGGTGGCGAGGACATTGCACCTGAGTACTACGGTGAGGAGCGCCACGAGAAGTTGGGCGCAGTGAACGACTTGCGCGACACCTTCGACCTTATGGTTGCCCGCATGGCTCACAATATGAATGTACCTATGTTGGGTATATGTCGTGGAGAGCAGCTTATCAATGTGGTATTTGGCGGTACACTCTATCAGGATATCCCATCGCAGTGCCCAACTTGGACATTGACACACCGCAATCGCGCAAAGGACGAGCAGCCACCGCATATCGTAAACCTCGAGCCCAACTCGCAGTTGGCTAAGATGTTTGGCACAACCAAGTTGGAGACCAACTCGCGTCACCACCAGGCCGTAAAGCAGGTAGCACCAGGCTTCCGCATCGTTGGTTGGGCATCAGATGGCACCCCTGAGGCTATCGAATCTACCAATGAGTACCCTGTATGGGGCGTACAGTTCCACCCTGAGTCGATGGTTGCACAGGGCGATGAGATTGCCCTCAACCTCTTCAAGGCGTTTGTTCGCAAGGCTGACACATACCGCCGTGCAAAGAAGATTCACGAGAAGTATCTCACTATCGACTCTCACACCGATTCACCCAGAGCATTCAAGAAGGGTTATAGTATCGCCAACCGCACATCGCGCTTAATGAACCTCCCAAAGATGGAGGAGGGTATGCTCGATGGCCAATATTTGGCTTGCTGGGTTGCACAAGGCGAGAATACCGAGGAGGGCACAAAGAAGGCGACTGCAAGAGTAAATACTCTCATCGAGAGAACTTTGAAGCAGATCGAGATGAATAGCGACCGCGTCGAACTCGCACGCACACCTGAGGATTTTGCACGCATCAAGGCTGCTGGCAAGAAAGCCATCTTCCTCGCTATCGAGAACGCCTATGGCATTGGCTCGATTGCCAACTTGGAGCACTTGAAGAAGCTAGGCGTTACATATGTAACTCTCTCTCACTCACGCAACAACGACTATTGCGACAGCTCGTCTGACCCGGTTAAGCGTTGGAAGGGCTTGAGTCCACTCGGTCGCAAGGCGGTAAGCGAGATGAATCGCTTGGGTATTATGGTGGATATTTCACACACCTCGGAGGATACCTTCTGGCAGGTATTGAAACATTCAAACAAGCCTATTATCGCTTCGCACTCGTCGTCGAGAGCATTGTTCAACCACGACCGCAACCTCACAGATGAGCAGTTGCGCGCCTTGGCAAAGAAGGGCGGTGTTGCTCAGGCTGCCATCGTAGATATCTTCCTTAAAGAGATGCCTGCCAATAAAAAGCCAGGAAAGGGTAACGCCTATCTCTCGGACTTTATGAAGCACCTCTTGCACATGATTAAGGTTGCAGGTATCGACCATGTGGGCATCGGCTCCGACTTCGATGGCGGTGGCGGCGTAAAGGGCTGTCGCGGAGATAACGACCTTATAAACATTACCGTATGCCTTCTCGAAGAGGGTTTCTCTGAGACAGATATCGCCAAGATTTGGGGCGGTAACCTCCTGAGAGTGATGAAGGAGGTTCAGTCTGTAAAATAGAAACATTTTTGGGGCTTAATGCCCCAAAAAACTTATATAAAGTAACCTGTTCCACCCACCAACAACCCTCGCAATCGTTGGTAAACAGATAAACACTATCGGCCATGTCAAAAATGATAAAAATAGAGTGTGTAAACAGCAACTCGACCGTCGATGTCGAGATGGGAACCTCACTGCTCGAACTTCTACAGGAGCTTCATATAGAGAGCAAACATCCACTCCTCGCAGCATTCGTAAACAACAAGATCAAGGAGTTGAATTATCGCATCTATACCCCTGCCAAAGTGGAGTTCTTCGATATAACACACCTTGCGGGCTTCCGCGTATATCAGCGCTCGATGATATTCATTATGCAGAGCGTTGTATCGAAGCTATACCCTTCGCAGAAGTTCCACGCCCGCCACGCCATAGGCGACAGCATATACTGCGAGGTGGAGGGTAAGAGCGAGTTCACACAAGAGGAGTGCAAGGCTCTCTCCGATGCTGCACGTGCAGTTGTCGATGCAGACATATCCATCACACGCGAGAAAATCCCTACCGAGGAGGCTGTGGCCGAGTTCACAAAGCGAGGTTTTGACGATAAGGTCGATCTCTTGCAAACACGCCAACGCCTATACAGCACCATTCAGCGCCTTGGTGATGAGATAGGCTACTTCTTCGGGGCACTTGTCCCTTCAACGAGCTATGTGGACCGCTTCGAGATACACCCTTACTTCAAGGGATTCTACATATCGCTCCCTTCGCGCACTGCGCCCGACAAGATCACCCCTGCGCCAAACTTGAAGAAGATGTTCTCCATCTTTGATGGTTATAGCGAGTGGGTGGAGATTATGGGTGTTCCGACAGTCGGAAAGCTCAACAAGCGCATCGAGCAGGGCGACACCAGCGAGATGATACAGATTGCGGAGGCGTTGCACGAAAAGCGACTCTCACGCATTGCCGACACCATAGCCGAAGCCAATCGCGAGCGCGGTCTGCGCCTTGTACTAATTTCGGGCCCTTCGTCGAGTGGTAAGACCACGACATCGAAGCGCCTTGGCGTGCAGTTGCGCGTCTTGGGCCTGCACCCTGTACTCGTATCGACAGACGACTACTTCGTAAATCGCGAAGATACTCCGCGTGACGAGAATGGCGACTACGACTTCGAGGCTTTGGAGGCTATCGATCTCGCACGCCTGAACGAGGATTTGGGCAAGTTGATGGCGGGCGAGAGTGTCGAGATTCCGCGTTTCGACTTTATCAGCGGCACACGCAAGTGGCACGACAACCCACTGCAGCTCGACGACCGCTCGATACTTATTATGGAGGGTATCCACTCGCTCAATCCGCGCCTGACACCAAGTATTCCAGATACGGCAAAGTTCCGTCTTTATGCTTCGTGCTTCACCTCGGTAGCGATGGATAACACC
>JAFZEY010000125.1 GCA_017560455.1 Alistipes sp.
CGAAGACTCGTTCGAATCATAGCTAATAGTGATGTTGTATGCATTCTGCTTCCAACCAGAATCATTTACATGCAACCACTCACTCAGAGAGCGTGCCTTCCACACAAGGTGCGGCTCGTTATTTACCGTAATAGGTAACTGGAATTCACCTGCTGTCTTGGCCACGATCTTGGTTGCAATGACACTTCCTTGCACATCCTTAACCTCGACCTTTGTACAGCCACATATTGCCAATACGGCAACTATCAATGAGAGTAAATATGTCTTGTTCATAATATCTTTGTTTTTATCGTTAAACACTACTACTTACTCTTATTAAAATCACCCGGCTCACTGCCAAAATCTGGCATAGTGTTGTCGTGATCTACCTTCTTAACCTCGCAAACCTTATCCGAGATCTTGCAACGCTCAACTACGAATGGACCTGCAACAGGGAAGTTCATCGCCGAACCATCGCTGCTACCAACCTGAACAAGGAAGTTCTGGTATGTACCAGGTGCCAAAGCAATCCAAGCTGTCACAGGAGCATCAACTGTTGCATCGATACCCTCAGGGAAGTTGCGGATTGT
The DNA here is from genome assembly GCA_017560455.1 of Alistipes sp. GTDB lineage: Bacteria > Bacteroidota > Bacteroidia > Bacteroidales > Rikenellaceae > Alistipes. Next base: position 570 of record JAFZEY010000125.1, read on the forward strand.
AATATTATCCACACCATTCGCCTGATCGATACCAAACTCGTAGCCCTTCAATGGAAGGTATCCTGCGAGATATCCGTTGTAGTCTTCATCTACATTTCCGTTTGCGACCAAAACATTCACATAGCTAATATTGCTCATATCGTGGCTAATGCTAAGCTTCACAACACCTGCATAGTAGTCAAATACTACCTCGTTGGTGCTTGTAGTTGCGAGGAATGTAGAGTTGTACATCAAATGATCCAATGCCGAAGCATAGTAGTTTTGCTCCGCGAGTACCTGCACTCGTCCGTCAAGTGCCTTGATACCGCCCTCAATAGAGTGAGGCATATAGATGGTCAAATCGCCATCAACAACATTTCCATAGAAATAGGCCTCACTGTCGCCTGCTGTAGACTTTACAATGCGATACTTCTCATTAACACCAGCCGAGCCATAGATGCCGAGGGTCTTAGCCTCTCCCCACGAATAGGTTCCGACACCGTCAGCCCCCTCTAATACGAGGGGATTGACAGAAGCCTTAACCATTGTGATGGCACCATTATTGACATTCGGCATCGGAGTCTCAGGAATGCGCTCGGTACATGCAACCAACGCAAACGAGAATATTGCCACAATGTAAAGTGCTGATTTCATCTTACACATTTGTTTTATCTTTTTATTTATCAATTATTTCCGTTTTACTATTGGTTACTCATCACCTTCCGGATTCTGAGCGCCGCCCTCATAGAGAACGCAACCATCGTATTTCTTACCCTCGATGTTCGAGAAGTGAATTGCATCGTTCCAGTTCTCACCGTAGATACAGTTCTGGAATGTCTTCGCATCCGGAGTTGTTACACGGTTCGCTCCACGGAGCACTGAACCACCAATCTCACAATTAGAGACACCCTGTGGCCACTCCTTATCGGCGATAGCCTCAGCATCCTCAGTCTTGTACATGATACTCGATGTGCTCGAGTATGCTGTCATAACGAGGTTACGATTTACACCGATGATTGCACCTACATTAGATGTAGCACCCTCCAACGAGTAGATATTACCCTCATTGCGGCAGAACTCGATACCACCAAGGTGTGTTCTATCCGGATACAACTGAGCAGTAGCAAACTTCATCGAACGATAGAATCCTACGATACCACCTGCTGTATTGGTAGAACCTACTGCACCCTTGTTGATAG
>JAFZEY010000126.1 GCA_017560455.1 Alistipes sp.
AATAGAGTAGTAGCCGTAAACTCCTTTCCCTCCAATCTATTATCTAATGCTTTTCGCTTGATTTTGCCTATTTCTGAATCTATTATAAGTTGGATTCTCGCATAGTCTGGAAAATCTTCTTTTAGTCGATTATTCTTAAAATCCCAATGTATAGCACTGACTGATATGCCAAGACTCTGATATTTTCTTTTCTTGTCTTTGCAGACACACAGCATTAGTGGATGTTCACCGTTAGATAGTGTTTTTGATTTGTAACATAGCACTTTAATTGTTTCGCTCATTTGGTTTACACGGTTTACACTATGGTTTACACAAAAGGCGAAAAATAAGGTCTATAAAAACAGAATAAGCAGTCACTTTTTATCGTAACTGCTTGATTTTCTGCGTGAATCCGCCGGGGCTCGAACCCGGGACCCCAACATTAAAAGTGTTGTGCTCTACCTGCTGAGCTACGGATTCATCGTGCCAAATAGGAGTATCTCCGTTTTTGGTGGTGCAAATGTATGAATTATTTTTATTATAGCAAAATTTATTTTTGTATTTATAGGCTAAATGGCCAAATCTGACAACAAAACAGATTGTGTGGTCCTCTCTTTGTCGTGTTTGGGCGCAATATTTCGAGCCGTGATCAATGGCATATCCGTTTTATTACCTTTGTTTTGAAAACGATTTACAAGGATAATAAAATGGATAATTTCTACCCTACCGAATATACTCTGCGCTGTGTTGCTACGGGCGAGGAGTTTAAAGATGAGGGCTGGTCGCTCGACTACCCCACCTGCAGCAAGCCATCGCTTATTCGCACGCAGTACGCCCAAAAGCAGCTACGCCTGCACGATGATAACGGACTCTATCGCTACCGCGATTGGCTCCCCGTGAGGAGATTGTTGCACTGCAACGCCAACCACACAACCTACAAGAGCGAACACCTGGCGAGGGTGCTGGGATTAGAAAATCTCTACATAACATTCAGCGGATACCTTCCCGAACGCGGAGCGACGATGACGACCTGCTCGTTCAAGGAGTGCGAGGCCTATGGCGTATGTGCCCGCATAAGCGAAAACGAAGAGCGCGTTTTGGTCGTAGCCTCGGCAGGAAATAGTGCGCGAGCCTTCGCAAAAGTGTGTTCCGAGAACAATATCAAGCTACTGCTTGTTGTGCCCGAGGATAATCTCGACGCCTTATGGTTTAACGCACCTCTCAACACCGAGTGTGTTAAACTCATAGCCACGGCTAAGGGCGGCGACTACTACGATGCGATAGCGCTCTCGGAGGCGGTACTCTCCTCGCCGATGTTCTATGCCGAGGGTGGAGCGAAGAATGTTGCACGGCGTGATGGCATGGGCACCACTGTCCTCTCTGCCGCGACCACCATCGGTCGAATTCCCGACTACTACTTTCAGGCCGTGGGCAGTGGCACGGGGGCAATAGCGGCGTGGGAGGCCAATATGCGCCTTATCGAGGATGGACGCTTTGGCTCACATCTGATGCGGCTTATGGTGGCACAGAATGCCCCATTTCTGCCGATATACAACGCCTGGTGGGCCCAATCTCGAGAGATACTACCATACGACGAGGTGCAGGCACGCCACGATGCAGGGGCAATACGGGCAAAGGTTTTGTCCAACCGCAAACCACCATATTCGATTGCGGGAGGGCTATACGATGCTCTAAAAGCGACCAATGGCAATCTCTTCTACGCCACAAACGAGGAGGTAGAGAGAGCCTCGGAACTCTTTTTGAGAACGGAGGGCATAGATATAGATGCGGCTGCAGGGGTGGCTTTGGCTGCACTGTGCAAAGCAGTGAAGGCCGAGCAGATAGAACGCGATGCCGTCGTGATGCTCAACATTACGGGAGGTGGCACAATGCGTTATAGGGCCAAAAATGAGATTTTTCACCTCAAGCCAAGCCATATATTTGCGACGAAATACGATAAAAGTGATCTTCTTGCTAAAATTGAGAGGTTATTTAGGTAGAGTTATGTGAATATTTTCTACCTTTGCGGAGTAAACTGTAAATATGAAATATTTAACTCGAATATTATGTATCCAATAAAGTTCAAACCGCAACTCAAAGAGAATATCTGGGGAGGTAAGCGACTTCTCGAAATCAAAAAAGGGCTCTACTCGCGCTCGGTAGATAAGACAAAGGTCTATGGCGAGAGCTGGGATATTTCAGGTGTAAAGGGCTCTATATCGAAGGTTGCAAACGGCTTTCTCAAGGGCAACAACTTGCAGGAGATTATCGAAGTCTATATGGGTGAGTTGGTTGGTGAGGAGGTTTTCGAGCAGTTTGGCTTGGACTTTCCATTGTTGATCAAGAACTTGGATTGCAACGACACCCTCTCGGTACAGGTACACCCTAACGACGAGTTGGCCGAGGAGCGCCACAATTCGTTCGGTAAGACCGAGATGTGGTATATCGCCGATGCCGAGGAGGGTTCGGTAATATATCTCGGCTTTAAGGACAAGAGCATCACTCGCGAGGAGTATATCCAGGCGGTAGCTGAGGGTACCGTAGCCGATATTTTGCAGGCCGTACCTGTCAAGAAGGGCGATGTATTCTTCATCCCTGCGGGCACAGTACACGCCTTGGCGAAGGGCTTGAATGTGATTGAGATTCAACAGACATCGGATATCACATACCGTATTTTCGACTGGAACAGAGTCGATAGCGAGGGTAAGTCGCGCGAGTTGCACACCGCTTTGGCTGTCGATGCCATCGACTTCGAGTCGGGTGTCGAAGAGTGCCGTCGCGACTATTCGGAAGAGGCAAACAAGGAGGTGAATATCGTTGATTGCGAATTCTTCAAGACCAATATGCTCGTAGTGGATGGCGTAGCGGAGTTGGACTACTGCAAGCGCGACTCATTCACTATTTATATGTGTATCGAGGGCGATGTAAAGGTTTCGCTCGATAATGGCTCGACCGAGACTCTCCGCACAGGCGAGGTAATGCTCGTTCCGGCTATCGCAAACGAAGTTACAATCGAGGGCAAGGCGCAGATTCTCGCCAGCCATTTGTAACAAAACTAACATTTGATAAAGATTAGAAGAGATAGAGATTTATGGCGAGAAAACGAGGACCACACCCATTTATTGAGGGGTTGGAGATTACAACTTTGGCAGCCGAGGGCAAGGCTATGGGACACCACGAGGGCGTGGTGGTATTTGTGCCGATGACCGTGCCGGGAGATATTGTGGATGTGCAGATTACGAAGCAGCACCGCCGCTTTATGGAGGGCCGTGTAGTGAACTTTGTACACAAATCCGACAAGCGCTGCGAGCCTGTCTGCAAGCATTTCGGTGTTTGTGGAGGCTGCAAGTGGCAAAACCTTCCATACGCCACACAGCTCGAGTATAAGACTCAGCAGGTGTGCGACCAGCTTGTGCGCATCGGCAAGCTCGATATTCCTGAGGTGTGCCCTTGTCTTGGTTCGGAGCAGCAACTCTACTACCGCAATAAGATTGAATACACCTTTGCCGATCGTCGTTGGTTGACCTACGAGGAGATTGCCGAGGCGGGCGATATCGCACCACAGCCGGCATTGGGCTTCCATATTCCGAATATGTTCGACAAGATTCTCGACATCGAGGAGTGCCACTTACAGGCGTCGCCATCAAACGAGATTCGCAACTTCATTAAGGAGTTCTGCATCGAGCAGGGCTACTCATTCCATAATGCTCGTGCTCACGAGGGCTTGATGCGCGGTATGATTCTCCGCACCGCATCTACGGGCGATATTATGCTCTCTGTCATCTTCAACGAGTACGACCAGGAGAAGATTTCCAAGTTGTTGGATGCTGTATTAGAGCGTTTTCCGCAGATTACCTCGACCATCGTATTCGTAAACGAGAAGTGGAACGACTCGACGGGCGATTTGACTCCGATGTGCTACGCAGGCAAGGATCACATTATGGAGGAGATGGAGGGCTTGAAGTTTAAGGTTGGTCCTAAGTCGTTCTATCAGACCAACTCGAAGCAGGCATACGAGCTCTATAAGGTTACACGCGAGTTTGCCGAATTGAAGGAGGATGACACCCTATACGACCTCTATACAGGTACCGGTACAATCGCAAACTTCTGTGCAAAGCGATGCAAGAAGGTTGTGGGTATCGAGTATGTGCCTGAGGCTATCGAGGACGCAAAGATTAACTCGCAGATCAACGGCATCGAGAATACCGTATTCTACGCCGGCGATATGAAGAAGGTGTTAAATAACGACTTTATCGCCAAGAATGGCCGTCCCGATGTTATTATCCTCGATCCACCGCGTGCAGGCGTTGATGAGCCGGTTATCGATGTGATTCTGAACGCAGCACCCGAGCGCATCGTCTATGTAAGTTGCAACCCTGCAACCCAGGCACGCGATTTGGCTCTTATGAGCAAGATGTACAAAGTCGTTGCTGTTCAGCCTGTGGATATGTTCCCGCACACCCACCATGTCGAGAATGTGGTAAAGTTACAAAAGATATAAGCCATTTTAATATGTTGATAATCACGCTTTTCTGCCTATTGCTCGCACTTGTATCTTGCTCCGCATCAGGTGGCGATAATAGTGGCGTAGGCACACGCATAGTACTCACCAAAGAGTCAATTACCGCCTCATCCACCAATGGCAAATACTCGATTTTTGTCGTAGCGATGGACCCTTGGACGGCGACCACAACAAGCGATTGGATCGTACTTAACACCTCCGAAGGCGAGGCCGGCACCAAGGAGTTCCAGTTCTCGGTTTTGGCAAGCGAGGAGTCGGCAGAGCGCAACGGAACCATCGAGTTCAAGAGTAAGCTCTACAACAGCACTACCCTCTTGCAAGTGCGCCAGCTCTCGTTCACACCCGATTGTGAGATTTCTCCATCAGCATTGACCTTCTCTTGGAGTGGCGGCAGTCAGGAGGTAACCGTAGCTGCAAACTACGAGTACGAAATATCGGAGAGTGCCGATTGGCTCACCATAGAGCGTACTACGAATGGTTTTAAGGCTATTGCAACCTTAAACAGTGAGAATAGCACACGCACGACAACAATATCGATTGTAGGAGAGAAATACAATATCACCAATAGCATCGTGGTGTCGCAGAGTGCAAACTCGATGTCCAAGACAAGTGGTTGGGCCGAGATGCCTACAATGGTTACAGGCGACAATTTGGAGTATTGCACACACGATAAGTTGCCTTCTAACAACAAGTTACGCAACTACTCATTCTGCTTCGACAAGGAGAAGCATTGTGCCTTGTGGGTGGCATATCCGTTGCACAAATGTTACACTGAGGGTAATGGTGAGCGTACCGATGCTTGGAGTTTCGACCCTTGTTGTATAGATGACAACGACGAACCATATCTGAGAAATGCCTACTATCCACAGGGAGGTTCCTCTTATAGCCACTCGCGCGGTCATCAGCTTCCTTCGGCAGATCGTTTAGCTTCAAACGAGGATAATGCAACAACCTTCTACTACACAAATATGACTCCGCAGTTGCAGTCGCTCAATGGTGGCACCTGGGCTGCACTCGAAGACGATTTGCGCAAGAATTGGATGTGCTCGGACACACTCTATGTTGTTACGGGAGCACACTTCGAGAAGGGTTACGGCTACGCCTACGATAACAAGGGCGCAGGTAAGGCTTGTGCCGTGCCGACACACTACTACAAGGTTATCCTCCGCACCAAGAAGGGCAATAGCGGCAAATGGGTAGGCAACTGCTCGGCTGATGAGTTGAAGTGTGTAGGTTTCTGGTTTGAGCACAAAGGCGGTGCGCCACGACAGACAATGTCAGTAACCGATATCGAGAAGAAGACCGGCATCGAGTTCTTTAAGAATGTGCCAAACGCCCCTAAGAGCGTCTATAACGCATCAGAGTGGTAGTACAACGATGTCATAACAACAAAAAAGAGTCCTCTTCGGACTCTTTTTCTTTTATGTGGTAACGATACTACTCCACTCGCCTATTTTGCCTTTGTGTCGCAGTAGAGGCAGCGATATATACCGCCCTCAGCCAAGTGGAACTTCATATCGACATTCTCGTTATTGCAGATACACTTACGGTTAGTACATACGAGTTCTGCCGACTCGATAACATCATATCCCTTATTCTGCTTCGAGCCGTCGTTTGCCCACTCCAATAAGCGGCAAATTAACGCCATACGCACAAATTTTCCATTCTCTACCTGACGGAAGTATGCTGCGCGAGGATCGGCATCCACCTCCTTCAAAATCTCGTTTACACGAGGTAGTGGGTGCAGAACCGCCATATTCTCCTTTGCAAGGGCCATCTTCTCTGCATCGAGCACGAAGCAATCCTTCACGCGGTCGAACTCCTCCTCATCGAGGAAACGCTCCTTCTGTACGCGTGTCATATAGAGAATATCCAACTCGCCGATAACCTCCTCTATCGAAGAGACCTCGCGGTACTCTATGCCATTGCGTTCGCATACATCGTGCTTAATGTAGTCAGGCAGGCGCAACTCATCGGGAGCGATAAGGATAACCTTAGTGCCCTCGTAGCGCGACAACGCCTTAATCAATGAGTGTACGGTACGACCGAAGCGAAGGTCACCGCAGAAACCTATCGTAAGATTATCGAGGTGTCCCAACTCACGAGTAATGGTCAAGAGGTCGGTCAATGTCTGTGTCGGATGGGCGTGCGAGCCGTCACCTGCATTGATCACGGGTACACGCGATACATTTGTAGCTGCCAATGGTGCACCCTCGATATGGTGGCGCATAGCGATAATATCGGCAAAACATCCTACTACGCGGGTGGTATCCTCGACAGTCTCACCCTTACTTACCGATGAGGAGTTTGCGTCAGAGAAGCCGAGGACATTACCTCCAAGCTCCATCATAGCAGCAGTAAAACTCAAACGGGTACGAGTCGAAGGCTCGTAGAAGAGTGTAGCCAACTTCTTACCCTTACAGACCTCGCTATACTTGGCACGATTAGCGATAATATCTTGTGCCAAAGCGATTATGTTATCAGTCTCCTGACGGGTAAGGTCGGTAGGATCTATCAAATGTTTCATTTGCAATTAAAAATTAAGAATTAAGAATTAAAAATTAGTTTGTGCAATTAGAAAATTCTAATTCTGCATTTATTTAATCCAGCTCTCGTCGCTTGGGTTGTTGCGGAATGCGAGGATGCGCTCCTTCCACTCTGGTGCGATGTAGCCCTCCACTGCTGCAACCTCTACCAAAGCGTCGAGGTTCGACAACGAGTAATTTACGGTATTTGCAGCCTCGATACGCTCAACGCCACGCTTCATACCATAAGTGAAGATGCTCACGATACCCAAAACATCAGCACCAGCCTCACGCAAAGCATCTACAACCTCGATACAAGAGCCTCCTGTCGAGATCAAGTCCTCGACAACAACAACCTTCTGT
>JAFZEY010000127.1 GCA_017560455.1 Alistipes sp.
AGATGTTATAACAAACCAAACTGCGATACGGGGTAATGGTGTAAATGTGGTGTTTATGGGAGACTGCTTTGATGCAAAAGATATTGCAGAGGGTTATTACCAAGAGATTATGAATGAAGCCATAACCTATCTCTTTGCAATCGAGCCATATACCACATACAAAGATTACTTTAATGTATATACTGTTATTGGTCATTCTCCGGATAGCGGATTGCCAACCACATACTCCATCAATCAAGAGTCTAAATTTAGTTCACAATATGCTTATGGAGATCGTGGATTCCAGTTTAAATTTGATGATGGTAAATGTTTTGAATATGCTTGTAAAGTGCCAAATATCACAAAAGAGAATTTGAATCAAACAATTATTGTTTTGATTGAGAATTCAAATGTATATGGAGGTGTAACAAAGATGTGGTATGATAATTCTGCTATTGCAGTTTGTTCCATTATGAGGAATAACTTCCCAAATGATTTCAGAGGTGTTGTGCAACACGAGGTAGGTGGCCATGCTTTTGGAAAGTTGGTGGATGAATATATATATCACGGAGATTTTATTGATATGTGCACTTGTTTGTGTTGTAAGCACAATCCACAATTAGAAGAGATTCAAAGTTATGGTTGGGGTCAAAATGTGTCTATAAAACCAAATATATACGAAGTGCCTTGGTCTCATATGATATTTGACTCACAGTTCCAAACATATGTAGATATGTATGAGGGTGGATATTTTCATCAACGAGGAGTTTTTCGTTCAGAACCTAATTCGTGTATGAATAATAATGTGCCTTACTTCTCTGCAATTTCTCGTGAACAGATTGTAAAACGAATAATGGAATATGCTGGGGAGGAATATACATTTGAGAAGTTTAAATCAAAAGATAATTCTTCAATGGGACCAATTGAGTTTACACGAAGTATGATTATTCCAGAATCGACTTCAAATTATTTACACAATAAACCAGAGATTATGGGAGAAAAACCCGTGTTAAACTTTTAATGTTTGTAAAAGATGAAAAAGATATTTAGCCTTTTAGCTATTGCAGCTATTTTGATGGTGGGTTGCGAAAATAGTGAGGATATTCCAGTTGTAGAGGATGGTGTAATGCAGATTGAGGTATTGCACCCATCTGCAACACGAGCAACTGAAACTGCATTTGAGAGTGGCGATAAGATTGGTCTTTATGCCACAGAGTATAGTGGTGATGTAGCATCCCCATTGCAGATTTCGGGCAACTGGGCAAACAATGTAGCAGTAGAATACAATGGCTCTATTTGGAACCCTGCAAAGAAGATATTTTGGAGTGAGAATAAGATGGATGTATATGGATATTACCCATATATGACACCTACATCTATCGATGAGCATTTATGGTCAGTGCAACTCGATCAATCTACACCGAAAACTGCTGATGCATTGTCAGGATATGAGGCATCAGACTTTTTGTGGGGTAAGGCAACAGGTGTATCGCAAACAGATGGCAATGTACAATTAGAGTTTAAGCATATCTGCACTAAAATGGTAATCAAATTGGTCAGAGGAGAGAAGTTTACCTATGACTTTCCAGAAGATACAAAAGTTTATCTGCATAGCACTGTTCCTACTGCTACCATTAATTTTGAGAAAGGTCTTATGTCAAAAGATTTATATGGATCACGACAAAAGATTAGAGCACGCCAAGTTTCTATTGACACTTATGAAGTGATACTTATTCCACAAAGTATTACGGAAAGAATGCCATTTGTAGAAGTGGAAATGGGTGGCGTATCATATATGACAGAAGATATGTTCTCGTATCGCCCAGGTGTACAATATAGTGTTGCTATTACCCTAAATTCTTCTCCAGAGCAGGTTGAGGTGGAGATTGGTGGTAGTGTCGAAAACTGGCAGTAACAAAGGGAAGTCTAACCTAAACAAATGGTGATATGAACAGATTATTAGAATTGCTCCAAAACGGAGATATTATTGGTCGAACAAATAATGGCTATTGGACATTTATGGTTTATGAGGATGCTTTGACAGAAGATGAGAAGCTGGTATTCTACAACACACCTATACCTTTTGAATATGGTAACACTTCTCAAAATAGAAAGGGGAGCATCTTAAGATCAAAAAAAATCAAGAAACAATAAACAAAAAAGCATTATGACAAGGAGCGTATCAGATAAGTTGCTACAAGAATTATATTTTTGTAGGGAAGATGATGGGGAAATAGGATGGGGGAGAATTACAGAGTTCATTCCAGATTCATCTACTTGGAAAAATGTTGCAGACCACTTATATGAACAAGGCTTAGTCGCAAAACGAAATGGATGCGCTACACATCTCACCAATAAAGGTGTTAGATTTTGTGAAACAACATCATTTATTGACCCGTCTACACCAGTTATAGAATTGGAAGACTTGTAATCTAAATTTTAATACCCACGAGCATCACTGTTCGTGGGTATTTTTTGTAATCACTTTTGTAGATGTGAAAAAGTTGATAAAAAACACTTCTACAAAAGTGTTTTTGTTTTGATTTTTATCTCCCCAATTCGCTGGCGAGTCTCAAAAATTACGGCTATATTCGCCTCATAATCCGATAGTTAGCATAAAAACCAATAGAGATATGACACGAGTAGCATTATTAGTTAGAGTATCCACTGACAAGCAGGAGTATCATCGCCAAATTCAAGAGTTGACAGACCACTGTGTTTCAAAAATGGGTTGGGAGGTGGTAAAGGTCTTTGCCAACAAGGTGTCTGGTGCCAAGAAGAATGAGGATCGACCAGAGATTATGGAGATGTTGTCTTACATTGAGCAGCACCAAATAGACAAGGTTTGTGTATTGGAGATATCTCGTTTGGGCAGAAATACATTGGAGGCACTCAAAATTATTGAACTCCTAAATGAACATAAGGTTTGCCTGTATATCAAGAACTACAATTTGGAGACATTAGACAATGAGGGCAGGATAAACCCCATAACAAGTCTTATTACAACCATACTTTTAGAGATTGGACAGATGGAACGAAACACCATAAAGGAAAGAATGAATAGTGGACGAGATCAATACATAGCAAGGTGCAGAAAAGAGGGTATCAAGATGGGGAGACCTGCCACATATCGCAAAAGTGATGAGACAATGCGAGAGCAATACAAAAAGGAGATATCCCTGCTCAAACAGAAGATGTCCTTGCGAAATATATGTGCCATCACAGGCACAAGTGTTGCCACAATTAGGAAACTATATAGGTTTGCTCAATAGCACAAGAAAGACTTAATTCATTGAGAATTAGGTCTTTTTTCATTTTATAAAAATAATTTTTGCCATACCACTATATAATAAGTATATTCTAATAGTTACAGGTATGGAAAATACAAATAAGCCTATTTTTTGTGATACAATAGAAGTTGATCCGAATTTGGTTGGTAGTCCAAAGCTACCAACCATATCTTCGTATTTCACAACACAAATTACTCATTATTTTAGGAGTAAAAATGCCAACGAGTATTGGTATACACATATTCATTATGGCAAATATCAAAGGAAGATAAACCTTCTTAAAGAGAATATTTTTGTTGAGTATAGCAACCAATCTCAAAACTATTTAAAGTGCCTAAAATCGCACTTAATTCAACAAATAAATGACAATGATATATTCTTTTCCGACCTTGTTCCAACCTACTTGCAATATGGCAAAAAGTATATTGCAACATACTTTATAGGTGGTGTAGAATATGTTCCAAAGAAAAGAAAACACATATCAAGAACACCTATCAAAAAAGTCCAAACACAACAACCGTTATTCAACCACACAAAGTTGTTTGAACTGTTGGGTTATGAGCTCAATGACAAACAACTTAAAATAACGAGAAATAACACATACCAACTAATAGAATTCTTGAAAACTAGCGGTAAAGTAGTAATCAAAGACATCGCTACCATCCAAAGAATCATCAAACCTGTTCACTATGCCAATAGTGTTGATAGCATTAGTGTAGCAAACAATGAATATCATTGCAATACATTGTATTTGTATTGTTCGATAAACAAATTCAAACAACAAATCCACGATTTGCTTGACAATTACAAACACAATATCTTGAAGAGAACGGAGACCTTTGAAAAGATATATGACTTAATTATAAACTATGCCATTGCATTGTTCTACATCAACTTGAGCAATGACAATTGTAAAGAAAACGATTTCAATGTTTACAACATCTTTTACCTAGAGTTATTCTTAATCAATAGTTGGTTGTTTAACAAAAACTATTTCACAATGGAGGGTGGTAATATTGACACCCTGTATAGAAAAACCACAAAAAAGTTTGATAGAATATTTAATTTGGGCATCTATAACTACCTAAATGGAGTATTAGGAATAGTGGGTGTAGGAAGTTGTAATAAATGTTTGTTCCCCAATGGTTGGACAAAAGAGGAAAAAGATTTATGGAAGGAAGAAAATGGTATTGAGAGGAAAAAGAGAATAGGAAAATCAAAGGTGGATAAGAATATGATAAGAAGAATCAAAAGAGACATTAAAAATGGTATGAAGAAGGTAGATATTTGTAAAAAAGAAAACATCTCAAAACCTACACTCAATAAGATTATCCGCAATATGTGATGCTCCTAACCTCCCTCCCACACTCCCCCAAGACTTCCCAATAATCCATTGGGGAGTTTTTTTATTTTCGCATCTGCATTATTCATCGGTAATACATCATCCCCAAATCACAGAACAAAACACTCATCATTGTACCATATATTTTACCTGAAAAATACATAGCATCTGTGACAAAACTACAACTGTGATATTTTAATACTTAAACACACACTTATAACACCAATAATTTGTGACACATTATAACAAACTATTAAAACTTAACTCCAAATGAGAAATGAATCAAAAAGACAAAATATACTCAATAAACATTAGAATCATTAATAACATATATAATAGTGTTACTATAAACTATTAGATATGAATCTTTCTAATCATAATGTCTATATACTATTGTCCCATAAATAGACTATTATAATTTTACCTTTTTTACTATTTAACTTATTGTTGTATAGTTAGTTATAAGGTTTTTGATGGTAAAAAGCAACATCAACAATCATTAGTAATTTGGAGAGTCAGGATGAATCGTTATATTTGCAGAAGTAAGGCACTATTTTTCTGAGACCTATATGTGACCATATGGTAAAAAATAGTGGTTGAAATGGTCTGTAAATACTTGTAGTAAGGATTTTAAGGAGTGAACAACATCCCCATCTTCCACCCGAACAACGAAGCAAGGAGATGTCGAGAATTCGACATCTTTTTGTTTTTGTAGCACTGCGATACGCAAATTTATTTGTGGAGAGGAGGGATATAAAAACAAAAGAAGTTGTGAAACAACTCCTTGCGAGAGAGTTCGGAAGTGCCCCCGCGGCGAGCGGAAGGGAAAGACGAGCGTAGCGAAGTCAATTTCATCCCACATTTTCCTCACCCCACCCGTCAATCTTTTACCCCTTTCATCACATAGGCACAAACAAAGTTTGTGTGATGAAAATAATTTATCCTCTATAAATTCCACATTTTGAATTATTTTCGTAACTTTGCAGATTGAACCCTTGCGCACGCGAGCGTGAGCGCACAATACGGGCGCCACATAAGCGCGTATGCGAGAGCAAAACGAAGAGAAAATTAACAAAAAAGATATAGTTATGGAGTACAATTTCAAAGAGATTGAGGCCAAATGGCAAAAGGAGTGGAAGGATCGTGGCATCTACAAGGTAGAGGTCGACAATTCGCGTCCTAAGTTCTATGTATTGGATATGTTCCCTTATCCATCGGGAGCAGGTTTGCATGTGGGACACCCACTCGGCTACATCGCCTCGGACATCTATTCGCGCTACAAGCGTTTGTGCGGCTACAATGTATTGCACCCAATGGGCTACGACGCCTTCGGTTTGCCTGCTGAGCAGTATGCTATCCAGACAGGTCAGCACCCGGCAGTAACAACCGAGCAGAATATCGCACGCTACCGCGAGCAGTTGGATAAGATTGGTTTTTCGTACGACTGGAGCCGTGAGGTACGCACCTGCGAGCCTGAGTACTACAAGTGGACACAGTGGGCATTCCTCAAGATGTTCGCACACTACTACAACCACGCTACACAGAAGGCTGAGCCTATCGCCGAGCTCGTAGCACACTTCGAGAAGTGCGGCACCGAGGGTATCTCGGCAGCTTGTACCACCGAGCCTTCGTTCTCGGCTGAGGAGTGGAACGCAAAGAGCGAAGCAGAGAAGGAGCAGGTGTTGCAGAACTACCGCCTTGCATTCCGTGCCGACACTATGGTGAACTGGTGTCCTGCACTCGGCACCGTACTCGCAAACGACGAGGTTAAGGATGGGTTGTCGGTGCGTGGTGGTCACCCTGTGGAGCAGAAGCGAATGAAGCAGTGGTTGCTTCGCGTTACAGCCTATGCACAGCGTATGCTCGACGGCCTCGACAGCCTCGAGTGGAGCGAGTCGTTGAAGGAGATTCAGCGCAACTGGATCGGTCGCTCGGAGGGTGCTCAGGTATTCTTCGATGCGGAGATGGCTGACGGCTCAACTCGCAAACTCGAAATTTTTACCACTCGCCCTGACACAATCTTCGGTGTAACATTTATGGTTGTGGCTCCGGAGCACGAGTGGATTGCAGATATGACCACAGCCGAGCAGAAGGAGGCTGTCAATGCCTATATCGAGCAGACCAAGAAGCGCTCGGAGCGTGAGCGTATTGCCGAGACAAAGCGTGTGAGCGGCGTGTTCACAGGTGCTTACGCCACAAACCCATTCACCGGCAAGCGCATTCCTATCTACGCTTCGGACTATGTATTGGCAGGCTACGGAACAGGTGCCATAATGGCTGTTCCTGCGCACGACTCGCGCGACTACGCCTTCGCACGCCACTTCGGCTTGGATATCGTGCCTGTTGTCGAAGGCGGCAACCTCGAGGAGTCATCGTACGACGCAAAGGAGGGTTGCCTCATCAACTCGGACTTCCTCAACGGCAAGGATGTTAAGGTTGCCATTGTCGAGATGTTCGCTGAGGTTGAGAAGCGTGGTCTTGGTAAGAAACTCGTAAATTATCGTCTTCGTGACGCTATATTCTCGCGCCAGCGCTATTGGGGCGAGCCATTCCCAATTCGCTACAAGGGCGATGTTGCACTCCCTCTCGATGAGAGCGAGTTGCCACTCACATTGCCACCAATCGAGAACTTCGGTCCTACCGAGCAGGGCGAGCCACCGTTGGCACGCGTTGAGGGTTGGGAGTATGAGCTCTCGACAATGCCTGGTTTTGCAGGCTCATCGGCATACTACCTCCGCTATATGGACCCTCGCAACTCGGAGGCTCTCGTATCGAAGGAGGCAAACGAGTATTGGCGCAGTGTTGACCTCTACATCGGAGGTATCGAGCACGCAACAGGCCACTTGATGTACTCGCGTTTCTGGAACATGTTCCTCTACGACCTCGGTTACGTGTGCGAGAGCGAGCCATTCCGCAAGCTCGTAAATCAGGGTATGATCCAGGGTCGCTCGAACTTCGTATATCGCGTAGTAGGTACCAATAAGTTTGTGTCGCTCAACCTCCGTAAGGAGTACGAGACCCAGGAGATTCACGTAGATGTAAACATTGTTAAGAACGATATTCTCGACCTCGATGCATTCCGCGCTTGGCGTCCTGAGTTTGCCGATGCAGAGTTTATTCTCGAGAATGGTCAGTATATCTGCGGTTGGGCTGTTGAGAAGATGTCGAAGTCGATGTTCAACGTCGTAAACCCAGACTACATCGTAGAGCAGTACGGTGCCGACACATTGCGTATGTACGAGATGTTCCTCGGTCCATTGGAGCAGTCGAAGCCTTGGGATACCAATGGTATCGACGGCGTTCACAAGTTCTTGCGCAAGTATTGGCGATTGTTCCACACCCGCATGGGCGAGTGGGCGGTAACCGATGAGAAGGCGACCGACAAGGAACTCAAAACATTGCATAAGACAATCAAGAAGATTCGCGAGGATATTGAAAACTTCTCGTTCAACACCTCTGTTGCAGCATTTATGATCTGCGTAAACGAGTTGGGAGAGTGCCACAAGCGCGAGATTTTGGAGCCACTCACAGTGCTCCTCGCTCCGTTTGCTCCTCACATCACCGAGCAGTTGTGGTCGATGATGGGCCACGAGGATAGCGTATGCGATGCATCGTACCCTGTATGCGAGGAGAAATACCTCGTTGAGAGCGCATTCGAGTACCCTGTAATGATCAACGGCAAGCTCCGCTTCAAGCAGGAGTACCCACTCACAACCTCGCCAGCCGACATCCAGGCCGACATCGTAACCAAGGAGGAGGTACAGAAGTGGTTGGAGGGTGCTGCCCCTAAGAAGATTATCGTTGTACCGGGCAAGATTATCAACATCGTAAAGTAGCACAACAATGAGACGATTTATTCTGGTTTTGGCACTATTGGCTACTGCTACCGCTATGGCGCAAGGCAACAAGCCGAGCAAATATGGACAGGACGAAACCATTGTTATATGGGATAACGAGAAGGCTCCGCACTCGAACGGCTTGACCGGCGAGGCTTACGAGAAAAAACCTTATCGTTTGACTAATACGACCAAAACAATACTATATGCCTTCAACGCCGACAAGGCAAAGGCTACGGGGCAGGCAATTGTTATCTGTCCAGGTGGTGGTTACGCAATGCTCTCGATGAATCAGGAGGGCTATATGATGGCACAATGGCTTGCAAAGAACGGAATCACGGCATTCGTTTTGGAGTATCGTTTGCCAAACGGCCACAAGGAGGTGCCACTCGAAGATGCCGTAGAGGCTATCCGCTTCGTTCGCAAGAATGCGAAGAAGTACAATATCGACCCTGCCAAGGTTGGTATTATGGGATTTTCGGCAGGTGGTCACCTTGCAGCTTCGGCTTCAAATATCCCGCCTGTTGCTGATAGACCAAACTTCTCGGTTTTGTTCTATCCTGTGGTTATTGCCAACCACTACACTTCGCATGTTGGTTCATTCCGTAACCTCCTCGGCAAGGGCTTTACACAGGCCGATGCAGACAAGTTCTCGATGGAGAAGATTGCAAGCGAGAATACCCCACCAACAATTCTCCTTTTGAGCGATGACGATGCCACCGTACCTGCTGCCGGTGCTGCGATTTACTATGCGGCATTGCGCTACCACGGAGTGAAGGCGGCAATGTACATCTTCCCTTCGGGAGGTCACGGCTGGGGCAACTACGATACTTTCTCCTACCAGAAGGAGTGGCAACAATTGTTGCTCCGTTGGTTGTGCGAATTAAGCAAATAATAATTCAAAACACACTATAAATTTATGGCAGATAGTTCTATTTTGATGCGTCTTGACGGTTTGAAGATCAAGTACGAGGAGTTGGGACAGAAACTCACCGACCCCGAAGTGATTGCAGATGTCAAGTCGTTTATTCAGTTCACAAAAGAGTACAAGGAGTTAGAGCCTATCATCGAGACCTCCGACCGCTACCGCAAGGCCGTTCAGGCGTTGGCAGATGCAAAGGACATCCTTGCAAACGAGAAAGATGAGGAGTTCCGCGAGATGGCGCGTATGGAGATTTCCGATTTGGAGCCCGCTATCGAGAAGATGGAGGAGGAGATTAAGTTGCTCCTTATCCCGAAAGATCCTCAGGACGGTAAGAACGCCGTGCTCGAAATTCGTGGTGGTACTGGTGGTGACGAGGCTGCACTCTTCGCAGGCGACCTGTTCCGTATGTACACCAAGTATATCGAGTCAAAGGGTTGGCGTTACGAGGTAACATCGTTCTCAGAGGGTGTTGTAGGTGGCTACAAGGAGGTTATCCTCAAGGTTACGGGTGACAGCGTATATGGCACCTTGAAATATGAGTCGGGCGTACACCGTGTACAGCGTGTGCCGCAGACCGAGACTCAGGGCCGCGTTCACACCTCGGCAGCTTCGGTGGCAGTATTGCCTGAGGCTGACGAGTTCGACTGCGAGGTTTCGTGGAATGATATTCGCAAGGATATCTTCTGTGCGTCGGGCCCTGGTGGTCAGTCGGTAAATACAACCTATTCGGCTATCCGACTCACCCACATCCCAACAGGTATCGTCGTGCAGTGTCAGGACCAGAAGTCGCAGTTGAAGAATGCCGAGAAGGCTTTCGAGGAGTTGCGTACCCGAATATTCAACCTCGAGTACCAGAAGTACCTCGACGAGATCGCTTCAAAGCGTAAGACTCTCGTATCGACAGGTGACCGTTCGGCAAAGATTCGTACCTACAACTATCCGCAGGGACGAATCACCGACCACCGTATCAACTATACAATCTACAATCTCTCAGCATTTATGGATGGCGATATCCAGGATTGCATCGACCACCTCATCGTAGCCGAGAATGCAGAGCGTTTGAAGGAGCAGGAGCTCGGATAGACGAGAGACTAAAGACGAGAGACGAGAGTGAAAAAATTTTTCATTCTGCATTTTGCATTCTGCATTCTGCGTTTTGTGCCTGTTTGGGCGCAAAACGCTCCGTTATATATCGTCAATGGCGTGGAGATGGAGAGTGTGAAGCATATTCCCGAGAGAAATATCGAGCATATCGACCATCTTCCAGCCAATGAAGAGAGCGTGGCCAAATATGGCGATAGGGCAAACAATGGCGTTATCATTGTAACTCTTCGCTATGATAAGGAGGCGCAGTTTACGGGTGAGAAACCGCTTGCCGACTATGTTGCTGTGCGCGTAAAGTGGCCCGAGAACTATGGTGTAGCACGATTTGTGGCACGCTACACGATCGAGGCAGACGGCTCGTTCCGCCTGGGCGATATTCTCCAATCCACCGACCACCAACTCCGCAAACGAGTATTGAAGGTGTTGCAAGAGTTGCCGAGGTGGCAACCCGCCACCAAGCAGGGCCAGGCAGTCGAAAGTGACTATGTTCTCGCCGTTCAACTCCCGAAGGGTAAGGAGATGCCGAAGGAGCCGTATATTGTAATTCGATAAGCAAATTGGAGCAGAAAAACCTCATAACCCTGGCTCAACTGCAAGGGATAATATCTATCGCATTGGCAGATGCCCTGCCTCTGCCAGTATGGGTATGTGCAGAGGTGGCAGATATAAAAATTAACGCATCGGGACACTGCTATATCGAGCTTATCGAGAAGAACGAGAAGACGGGTGCTACCGAGGCGCAGGCGAGAGCGACAATATGGCGTTCGCAGGTGATGAGCACCGTAGGTCGTTTCGAGCAGGAGAGCGGACAACGCCTCACAAAGGGTATGAAGATACTCTTCAAGGCTACGGTTTCGCACCACGCTGTCTATGGTATGTCGTTGCAGATTCAGCAGATTGATGCACTGCACACCATAGGCGATATGGAGCGTCGCAGACAGCAGACCATCGAGCAGTTGCAGAAGGATGGTGTGTGGGATCTCAACCGCGAACAGCAGATGCCACTTGTGGTACAACGCGTGGCGATAATTTCGAGTGCTACGGCGGCGGGTTATCGCGACTTTATGATGGAGCTGGCACGCAGTGCCTACCGCATAGAGACCGAGCTTTTCGAGGCTATAATGCAGGGCGAGAGGAGCGATGAGAGCATCGTGGCGGCACTCTACGCCATAGCCGAGCGCAGTGACGAGTTCGATGCCGTAGTGATAATTCGTGGCGGTGGCTCGACGGGCGACTTGGAGTGTTTCAACTCCTACCACCTCGCCTTTGTGGTGACACAGATGCCGTTGCCTGTACTCACGGGAATAGGCCACGACAAAGATATGAGCGTTACCGATATGGTGGCGCACACGATGTTGAAAACACCTACGGCCGTAGCGCAGTGGATAGAGCAGAGAGCCGCCGACTTCGATGGAGCTTTGGAGTATTGTGCAATCTCGTTGCGCGACATCTGCCGACAGACAACACACGCCGCAACACTCCGCTTGGAGCAGATGGCAACCGATGTTCGCCACTTGGCCGAGCGCACCCTGCAAGGCGAGGCGCAAAGGCTCGACAGCCTGAAAACTTTGATTGAAAACTTCGCTCCCGAGCGCATATTCCGCCTGGGATACGCCATAGCCCGCAAGGAGGGCAAAGCCATAGCAAGCATCGAGGGTGTAGAGGTGGGCGATACGATAGATATTTCGCTGGCAGACGGAACGCTCAACGCCAAAATCGTTGAGAAACGGAAAACGGACAATTAAAGATTTTTATTAAAAGCTAATGGCTAATGGCCAATGGCTAAAAGCTAAATAACTATGGAATTGAGTTATAAAGAAGCTCTCGCTGAGATTGAGGCTATTTTGCGCTCGTTGCGCGAGGAGCAGAATAGCGTCGATAGTTTGGCCGAGCGTGTAGCACGCGCTACGGAGTTGATAGCGTATTGTCGCGAGAAGCTACGCAAGGCCGAAAGCGATGTAGCAAAAGTTTTGGAGGAGTAAGATAGATGGGACTCATCGGTAGAGGAATAAAATGGGTACTTAACCACATTCCGCGACCTATATTGCAGAAGGTGGCGGGTTGGGGTGTGCCTATGCTCGGACTCTTCTACATCGGTCGTAAGCGCAAGTGCCCTATTTGCGGTAAACGAGTGCGCGAGTTCTTGCCGTATGGCTACGGCGTATCGCGCAAAAATGCCCTATGTCCGCGTTGCCTTGCTTTGGAGCGTCACCGCCTTCTGTGGCTCTACCTGGAGCGCGAAACAAACCTTCTGCGTGGCTACCCAACTCTACTGCATATAGCCCCCGAGGTAGCTTTAAGGGGTAAATTCGAGGAGCACTACGGCAAGGTCTATGGCAATCGCTATATTACCGCCGACTTGGAGAGCCCACTGGCGAAGATGCACTTCGATGTGCAGGATATTCCACTCGAAGACGAGAGCGTGGATGTGGTAATCTGCAATCATATTCTCGAGCATGTCAAGGATGACCGCAAGGCGTTGCGCGAGTTACACCGCATACTTTCTCCAAATGGTTGGGGCGTAGTTCTTGTACCGCAAGAGTATGAGCGCGAGGAGACATTCGAGGATGATACGATAACCTCGCCCGAGGAGCGAGCACGCATCTTCGGCCAATATGACCACCGTCGCATCTATGGTCGTGACTACGCCCAGCGCGTAGCCGAGTGCGGCTTCGAGGTGGAGGAGATAGAGTACGAAAAATCACTCTCCGAGGAGGAGAGAAGACAATATGCTACTGCCGGCGAGCGTTTGTATATTGTGTACAAAATATAATGGAGATAGGTTATGGAGAGATATAGCAAGCTGAGAGAAACCGTTGCAAAGCAATTTTCAACCACCACTCAGGAGATGGTTGATAGAGCGCTTAGGTTCGCAGAGGAGCGAATGGAGGGATTAACCCGTTATGACGGTACACCAATGCTCGACCACGCGGTAGAGGTGGCACATATTGTGGCTGCCGAGGTGGGACTTGGCCGAAACTCGACTGTATCAGCCATAATCCACGATGTTGTACGCATCGAGGCTCAACGCAACAATGACGAGTCGCTCGAAGTGCTCCTCGAAACCATCCGCAAGGAGTTTGGCGAGGAGGTTGTCGGTATCGTTATGGGATTATCGAACATCTCCGAGTTGAGACTCAACACCCGCTCCGACCAAGCATCTAACTTCCGCGATATGATTGTATCATATTCGGCAGATCCTCGCGTAATATTGATAAAACTTGCCGACCGCCTCGAAGTGATGCGTTCGATTGCGATGTTTCCCGAGGAGAAGCGGCTCAAAAAGTCGTGGGAGAGCCTCAACCTCTATGCTCAGATTGCCCACAAGCTCGGCTTGTACAACATAAAAAGTGAGTTGGAAGATCTATCGCTCTCGCAGCTCGAGCCTGCCGACCACAAACATATCACCGATAAGTTGCGCGAAGGCGAGAAGGAGCGTTTGGACTTTATCGAGAAGTTTGTCGAGCCTATCCGCAAGGGACTCGATGCTGCGGGTATCAAGTACCACATCAAGAGTCGCACAAAGTCGGTATACTCCATCTGGAACAAGATGCGCAAGCAAAAGGTTCCGTTCGAAGGTGTCTACGATATCTTCGCAATTCGTATCATTATCGACTGTCCTCAGCCTATGGAGAAGGCTCAGTGTTGGATGGCCTACTCGATCGTAAGCGACTTCTACACCCCTAATACCGATCGTATGCGCGACTGGATTTCGATTCCGAAGTCGAATGGCTACGAGTCGTTGCACACGACCGTTGCTGCGGGCGATGGCAAGTGGGTGGAGATTCAGATTCGCACCGAGCGCATGGATAATGTTGCCGAATTGGGTATCGCAGCGCACTGGCGTTATAAAGGCGTAAATCAGGGGGCACAGACAAGCGAGTTGTGGCTGCAGCGTCTGCGCGAGCTGATGAGCGAAACCAAGGAGGATATAGCCGAGCGATTCGATGCAAAGCCCGCTTCGGGCGAGATTTTTGTCTATACTCCGAATGGCGATATCCGCAAGTTACCAGAGGGTGCTACCGTATTGGACTTCGCCTTCGACATCCACTCGAACCTGGGTTGCACCTGTTCGGGCGGTAAGGTGAATGGTCGTGCTGTACCTATCCGCGAGCAGTTGCAGAATGGCGACATTGTGGAGATCCTCACGCAGAAAAACCAGCAGCCAAAGGCCGACTGGCTCAACTTTGTGATTACCAACCGTGCCAAGAGCAAGATTAAATCGGTTATACGCGAGGAACAGGCCAAGAGTGCCAACCTCGGCCGTGAGGAGTTGGAGCGCAAGTTGAAGAATTGGAAGATAGCGAAGAATATTGACGAGGTGGTAGCATACCTTTGTAAATATTATAAGCAGCGCACCGGAACAGCCCTCTACGAGTTGATTGCCGAGGAGAAAATCGATTTGGGTGTAGTGAAGGAGCTGCTTACAAAATGGCTTTCGGGCGAGGCTGACGAGGAGCGCCGCGCTATGGAGGCCGAGGCCGAGGCTCGTCGCCGTAACACCTCAACACCGGCCAAGCAGGCGAGCGATGCACTCATCATCGATGAGAGTATAAATAATATAGTATACAAGTTGGCCAAGTGCTGCAACCCTATCAAGGGCGACGACATCTTCGGCTTTGTAACGATAAATACGGGTATCACAATCCACCGCACCGACTGCCCTAACGCCAAGCGTATGCGCGAGCAGTATCCATATCGCGTAATGGAGGCGAAGTGGCGCGAGAGTGCGCAGGGTGCATTCCGTGTTACGATAGCGATAAATGCCAACGACTCGGCAGGTCTTGTTAATCAAATTACCGAGGTCGTAAGCCGCGATATGAAGTTGAATATCCGCTCGATAAACCTCAACTCACGAGGAGATGGCACGGGTACGGGCACAATCAGTGTGGAGGTGCCTTCAGTGGGCGTTGTAGATACCTTGATACACGCCATTATGCGTATCAAGGGGGTGCAGCGCGCCTATCGAGTAAAGAATTAGCAGATAGCTTTATAGTCCCATAACCAGACTACGCGACCCGATGTTGAGCATCGCAATAAGCTCGGACATCGAGGCGTTGTAACTCATCGCCATATATGGCGGAGCAGCATAGTTGTAACGACATTCGCATATATAGGAGTGGAGTTGCTCGGGCATAATGCTCGACATATCCATCAGCAGGTGGGCGTGGCGTATCGAGAGCGGCACCTCGTGCATATTCGGAAAGAGTATTGGCGCATGGTTGATCTCGGAGGTGATATGCACATTTGCAAATATCGTATTACCATCGCGTGTTCCCGTCTTTTTCAGACGCGCAGCTGCACTGCGCAACATATCGTAGTCGGCATCCGAAGCCTCACCATCGGTGATATTAAAGACTAACGGAGGAAAACTCTCCTTGTTCTCCTCTCTGTCGCACCACCCCTTCACCAAATCCGTAACACAATTTATCATCTTGTACATTGGCGTAGAACCTTGTGCCGATGGCTCCACCCACATCGACACCTCTTCAAGAATGGGCGACATACCACGATTTATGGTGTTGTATGGCAGCATATAGGGTGCTCGGCGCACACGCTGACCTGCAAGTGTGGTTATAGGATAGAAGGCAAGCTCATCACCAAGCAATGTATAGACACTATCCTTCGAGTAACCGACAAGAGCAATGTCGTAGTAGTGACGATAGCCATTATCGCGGTGCGCACGCATTATCAGCTCGTCGATAAGCCTACCCGTAACCATCGATACAACTTCGGCCTTCGACAAATCGCTGTTACCCGTGGTTATTCTACCACTCATCGAACTCGATTGGTCGATAGCTATAACTATGGCCGCACGATGACGGCGCGTAATCTCCTGCGTGTACATATCTCTATGCTCTCTCTACTTTGCCGTTACGATATATCAAAAACTCTCCATCCTCGCGAACTATGCGCGTAAGTCCATTGCTGAAAGGCTTTATTCCGCGACCACGACCACAAGTGATAACAACCTCGCCCGCCGCATCTATAAAGTGCCACACATCGCCGACCTTGACCAGGGCAACACCCTCGCTAAACTCAAAGGCGAGATCATATAGTGGCGGTATTACATATCTTCCACCCTCAGCAAAGCCCCAATAGCCGTTGCAGTACTCTAACGAGAGATTCTCGGCCGAGGCACTACGCGAAGGGTGCATCTCCAACAGATTTTTGAGTTGCGGAAGTGACGGATGCGAGGAGCGAAGCAGTCGCGCTATGCGGTAGTGACGCACATCTCCACGCTCGGCAAACAACCTCTCGATGCGATCAAGCATCTCATCACGCCCCTCAACTGCAAGGGCCGGTCTTATTAGAAGATAGTCATTATCCTTTAGATTTTTCGACAGGGAGCTGTCAAGCGACAATGCCGCCAATACGGTGGTGATAAGCGCTATCGGATAGTCGTCAATGCGCTTGTCAAAGTTGTGGCGAGTACGCTGTGGGTGTTGGAATTGTCGCGTACCCACCTCGACACAATCGTTAAGTGTAAAACCCTCCTTGTAGAGGGCATCAAAGTCTATAAGATGCAGGCCATCTTGCGAGAAGATTATGTTTTCGGGCTTCAGGTCGCCGTGCGCCCACCTCTCGTTGAGTAGTTCGAGGGCAAACTCCTCGAACATCTTGCACAGACTCGCCATCTTGATTGGCGACTTACATAACTCCTCGATTTTGGTCTGCAATGTCACACCCTCGTACCAATCACACAATACCACATCGGCCATCGCAAACTTCTCGCTACCGTTGTTTATGAGTAGCTCGTTGGGATAGTAGTTTTCGCCGTATATGGCTCGCAGGTTGGCGTGGGAACGCATATATACACGCATCGCCATAGGCTTGCCCTCGGCCATAACCTTGAATACAAGCACCGAATTGCCAATATGACACCTCTCTATTCGACCACTATCGCCATCATAGACGGGATATATATGCCGCGAAGCGAGTGTGCGCGACATTAGATTGAGATGCTCGACCGCGAGGATATATTGACATACGGGCACTATCATAGTACAAATTTAACCTTTTGCGACCACAAATACAAATCTAAGGTGTATTTTGATTTTAAGCAGATGATTACAAGGCGCAAACCCCATAAAATAAATTCTTGTCAGAAGTCGTGAGATGTGGTGCATCACACGAAAACCTAACTCTGATTTTCAGCACCAAACCTCCATAAAACCATAAATGATTGTGCTATTTTTGAGATAAACGAAAAGCCCGATGCGCAGCATACTAAGGCGTATGTGAGCAATCGGGCTATTGAAGAGCAGCTCGAAAAGAGCCAATCAGAATGGTTTTATTCTACAGGAATGTTTTTGTTCACATTCTTTGAACCAATCAACGCATAGTAGAGGAGGAATGCAAGACCGGCAACTACTACCCAATAGCTTGGGAGGTAACCCTTGAGGTCAACAACATAGTTCTGCAAGAGTGGGAGAATACCACCACCGCAAACCATTGCCATAAAGATACCGGCACCCTTCTCGGTATACTTGCCGAGGCCCTCAACCGCGAGGTTGAAGATTCCACCCCACATTACAGATGTGCAGAGACCACAGAGTACGAGCAACGCTGCATTTACAGGCACCGAAGCCATACCAAAACCTGCTGTACCCTTGAATACAGGGAGATTTACAACATTCTCAGGATTGAGGAACATAGCACCCAAAACGAGAGTCAAACCTACTACTGATGCAGCTGTAAGCATAGTCTTTGCCGATACCTTAGCACCGAGAGCAGCACCCAAAAGACGACCTACGAGCATAAGCAACCAATAGGTAGCGGCAACTGTTCCTGCGATAGCCTCAGCACCCGACTCAACATTCAAACCGCCATTCTGCAACCACTTCTGCAATACATTAGGAATACCTACCTCAACACCTACATAGATGAAGATTGCAACAGCGCCGAGAACGAAATGACGGAACGACATTGGACCGTACTGCGACTTAACCTCTGCCTTAGCCTCAACAGCCGGATTCTCAGGAATCTTGGTCAAGAGGATAACCACGAATGCTACTGCGAAGATTGCGAGAGCGATACCCATAAGTGGGAACACCTGACTGATCTTTGCATCAACGATGCTTGGTACGAATACACCTGTAAGGAAGATAACTGCTGTACCCATCAACGAGTTAAATGAACCGCCCACCTGAACGAGCTGGTTACCACGGTTGCCGCCACCACCGAGCTTGTTCAACATTGGATTAACAACGAGGTTGAGCAAGCACATAGAGAAACCTGCAACAAATGCACCCAAGAGATATACTCCGAAAGCAGTGATACCGCCCAAAAGACCTGCGATAGTCTGGATACCTACACCTATGAAGCCGATGAGAACTGCCAAGAGAGCAGTCTTCTTGTAGCCCTTGTTAGCGAGGAGGTTTCCACCAGGGATACCCATTACTGCGTAAGCGATAAAGTTGCAGAATACGCCGAGTGTTGCCATCCAGTTAGGAATTGCGATCTCCTGACCTGCAAGATAGAACTTCAACACATCGCCCATTGGTGATGCCAAGTTTGTAACGAACGAAATCATACCGAAGAGCAAGATGCACACGATAATCGCCGGCAAATTCGAGTTTTGTTTTTGTGTCATAGTTTTAATTATTAGTTAAAAGTTATTGTGAATTTTTAGTTTTTTCTCTATCGGGTTGGTTATCTGTCGCGCTCAACAACATACTTGCACAAGGCGAGCATAGCATCTCGATACTCCGACTCCTCGCACACCGAGATAGCCGACATTGCGCGCTGCAGGTAGGCCTGTACCGTCTCCTTGGCAAGATCCACGCCGTTGTACTCCTCGACCTTACTCTGAATGTAGGCCACCGACTCCTCGTTCTCGGCACAGAGTGGAAGATGACGCATAATCTCCGCCCTCTCCTCCTCCGACACGCGCTCCAACACCTCAATCAACGGCAAGGTAATCTTGCGCTCGCGCAAATCATTAGCCGCAGGCTTGCCTGTGTTGTTATTAGGCTCATAATCGAGAATGTCATCTACAATCTGGAACGCCATACCGAGCATATTTCCGAAGGTGCGCATCGCCCCGACCTTGTCGCGCGAAGCTCCCACCGAGATAGCTCCCACCGAGCCACAAACCGAGAAGAGCGAAGCGGTCTTCTTGTAGATGATATCGAGATAGTTCTCGCGTGAGGTATCCAACTTCGAGGCGTGATCGCTCTGGATAAGCTCACCCTCACAGAGTGTGGACATCGCGCCGATAATATGCGTAAGAAGGTCGTACTGACCACTTTGCAAGCCGATATTCATATTGCGGGCGAGAATATAATCGCCGATGAGCACCGCATTGCGCGACTGCCAGCGAGCATTCACCGAGGCACGACCGCGGCGAAGGTTCGATTCATCGATAACATCATCGTGAATGAGCGATGCGACATGTATCATCTCGACAAGCATCGCTGCCAACATTGTGCGCTTACCGAAGTTGCCTGTTGTCGAGGTAGCACCTGCAGCAAGCATCACTACAACGGGGCGCAATCCCTTACCTCTCGAAGAGAGTATATATTCGAGCATATCGCCAATGAGGGTACCCTCCGTTTCGCTGAAATTTTTGCGTACAAAGGCATTAAACTCCTCGATGTAACCCTCGATTGGGCGGCGTATTTGGTCTAATGTTGTAGTCATAAAAGTCCTATATCCGAACAAAGGTAGTGAATTTTCACCAAATTTGCCCTAAAAAGGGATTTTTTTTCTAACTTTGAGCGATAATTATAAGATAATTATGGGAAAGATTATAGATATTCTCCGCAAAGTTATACCGTCATTGGTTGCAATAGTGCTCTTTGCCCTCGTCTCCGTCATCGGTTTTGCACCGCAGTTGGAGGGGAAGGTTCTGCCACAACACGATATTCGCCAATTCGATGGTATGTCGCGCGATATCCGCGAATGTAGAGCCGAATTTGACGAAGACCCGCAGTGGACAGGAGCGATGTTCTCGGGTATGCCGGCCTACCAGATAAACATTAAGTATCCGGCACAAATCATCAAGCGCACCATCGATTGGGTTCAGTCGCTCTTTACCGCTCCCGCATCGATGATATTCTTTGCGATGTTGGCAGCCTTCCTGGCGGCCGTACTTATGGGAATGTCGGCGTGGGTTGGCCTGATAGTCGGCTTGGCATATGGTCTTTCGACCTACTTCTTCCTGATTATCGGCGCAGGCCACATTACCAAGATGTGGGCATTGGTTTATGCCCCTGCAATGCTCGGTGCAATACACTATACCCTACGCCAGAATATGTGGCTCGGAGGTGCTCTGACCGCACTTTTTGCCTCACTCGAAGCGGGAGCAAACCACCCACGGATAACCTACTACTTTGTATTGGCTGCGGTGGCACTCTTTATCTCGGAGGCGGTATATGCGATACGCGAAAAGCGATATAAGGATTTTGCAAAGCGCACAGCGGTATTGGCCGCAGCAGCAGTGTTGGCCCTCGGAGCCAACTTCGCACCCCTCTACTACACGATGCAACACACCTCCGATACAACACGCGGAGGTAGCGCCTTGGCCGAAGGAGACGAGCGCAAAGGTCTGAATATAGACTACGCAACGGCGTGGAGTTATGGCGTCGGCGAGAGCTGGAATATGCTTATCCCCGACTTTATGGGTGGCGACTCGAGCTCGACATTCTCGCGCGATGGCGAGGTGGCAGAGGCCTTCAACGAGATAGGCGTTGATAAGCGAGTAGCGCAGCAGTTTCCGACCTATTGGGGCGAACAGCCATACACAGCAGGCCCAACATATCTGGGCGCAGTGGCAATTTTCCTTGCTCTTCTCGGTCTGATACTCGCAGCACCGCGCGACCGCTGGTGGATATTGACAGCAACAATAGTTGCGATTATGATGTCGTGGGGCTACCACGCAATGTGGTTTACAGAATTCTGTTTCAAACACTTACCACTCTACAACAAGTTTCGCGCAGTATCTACGGCATTGGTTGTCGTGGAGTGGAGCGTGCCATTGTTGGCAGGTATTGCTTTGTGGCAAACCTACAAGCAGTGGGAGAACAAAAAGGCCCTTACCCGCGCAATTGCCATCGCTGCAGGCGTAACAGCGGGCATAACCCTCATCTTTGCCGTTGCAGGTTCCTCGATATTCGACTTTGGTCGTGAGACCGATGGCGAGATGATGAGCGAGCAGTTCCGCTATATGTTACAGGGTATGGAGGGAGGTAGCGATCTCATTGCCCGCGGCATGCACACCGAACTCGGCTATCGCGTATCGGGAGCTATGGCTGCGGAGCGTGCATCTATCCTCGCTTCGGATGCGTGGCGTTCGTTGCTCTTTATTGTGGCTGCGGCAGCCATTCTGCTCGTAGCATTGCGCATCGACAAAAAGTGGCGCATGGGAGCATTGGTGCTCTTGGCAGCATTGATTGTCGCAGATATTCTACCCGTAAATTTGCGTTATCTACCTTACGAAACCTTCGTAGCAAAGCGCAATACCGAGATACGCCCTACACAGGCCGACAAGGAGATTATGACCGACAAGGAGCCGGGATATCGCGTATTGAATCTCTCGGTATCGCCATTCAACGATGCTACAACATCGATGTTCCACCGCTCGGTAGGAGGTTATCACGGTGCAAAGATGGGCCGCTATCAGGATATTATCGACTACTATCTCAACAATCAGAACGAGGCTGTGCTCGATATGCTCAATACGAAGTATATCATAACCCGCAATGGCGAGGTTGTGGAGCGCTCGACACCAAACGGAGCTGCATGGTTTGTGCAACATATCGACATCGTGGAGAGTGCCACCGAAGAGTTGGCAGCATTGGGTGAGATTGACCTCAAAACCACCGCTGTAGCTGAAGCGGGTGCGCCACGACCACAAATCGAGGGTAGCGGCGTAATCGAGCTTGTGGAGTATCGCCCTAATCGTTTAGTCTACGACTACACCCTCACGGGCGGTGTCGGCGTAGCGGTATTCTCCGAGATCTACTACGACAAGGGTTGGCAGGCCTACCTCGATGGCGAACCTTGCGACTCGTTCCGTGCCGACTATCTGCTCCGTGCAATGGTACTGCCCGAGGGCTCACACCGCGTAGAGTGGCGTTTTCGCGCTCCAAATTGGGGTTTGGCCGAGGCGATAACACTTATTTGCTCGATTTTGATTATCTTAGCGCTCGCAACAATAGCAATTTACAGATATTATGGCTGCTCAAAGAAAAAAGATATCGCATAGAGGTGTTCGTTTCTCGTATGCCACCTCGACCATAAGCATGACTCTCGTACTGTTCCTGCTCGGAGCGGTAGGCTACATAATGGCTAATATCTTCACCACAACCAAGCGTATGCGCGAGAGCGTGACGATGATTGTGGAGTTGAAGGATGGACTCTCGGAGGCGGAGCGCGACACCGTAGCAGTGCGCCTTGCCGAGAGCGATATGGTCGCTTCTCTGAAATTCGTATCTAAGGAGGAGAAGGCCGCAGACGAGGAGTTCAAGCGAGTGTTTAATGTCGATATTAAGGGAATCTTGGGCGAAAACCCACTCCCCGACTCCTACGATGTAACCCTCTCAGCGCTCTCATCGAACAAGGAGGGGCTCGAAGCTTTTGCCGAGGAGGCCCGAAAAATCAAGGGCGTGGAGTTTGTGAGCTATCCGCAGAGCCTTATCGAGGAGATGCACTCGACACTTGACATTCTGCAACTCATTATGGTCATCTTTGGCGGTGCGTTGCTCGTCGTGTCGCTCGTGTTGCTGAACAACACCGTGCGCCTGGCCGTCTATTCGCAGCGCGAGTTGATAAACACCTTAAAGGCTGTGGGAGCAACAAAGTGGTTTATAATGCGCCCGTTCGTGGGTCGCAGTGCCTTGCAGGGTGCTTTGGCAGGCCTTTTGGCTACCCTACTCCTGGGAGGTGCGCTCTACGCCATGGACTATGCCGTACCGGGTGTAAGCATTCTTCCAAAGTTGGAGGAGGCGGGCATTGCCGTTGGTGCGATGCTATCGGTGGGAGTGGTGGTTGCAACCCTCTCGACTCTCCCCGTTGTCAATAAGTTTATAAATATGAAATCGAATAAAATACATCTGTACTAGTATGAAAAAGTTCAACAACATAGAGGATAATAACGACAAGGCAATGCCCCTCACAATGCGTAACTATATCTTGATGGCGGCAGGTGTCGTGGTCATCGTTTTGGGATTTGTACTGATGGCGGGAGGCACTGTGGCAACCCCTGAGGAGTTTTCGTACGACATCTTCTCGTGGCGCCGAATTACCCTCGCCCCAATCCTTGTAATCGCAGGCTTCGCCTTCGAGATTTACGCCATTCTGAAGCGCTTTTAGGCTCGCCCGCAATAGATTAGAGCGGGCCGTTTGCACCTCAATAAACGGTGTGACCAACATATGTAAAAAATATAGGAGTGCGAAATGCACTCCTATATTTTTGCTCTATATCGAATCGTTTAGCAACCCACCTTCTCGCGCAACTTGCTCAAAAGACCGAGCGGTGCTGCAGTCGAGAGATTCTGCATTGTGGAGATATGCTTCAAGGTAGGAACACTCTCGAACAATGGTCGCAATGCCGGCTCAAAGTAAGCGAACGAACGCGAAATCTGACCACCAAAGAGCAGACACTCGATGTTCAACTCCTCGAGCAACGGCTTCAACTCGGTAGCCAAAATATCACCCACATTGAGGAACGACTGCAAGGCTTCCTTATCGCCCTCACCACACATTCCTCCAATCATCGCTACGGTCAACTCCTCGGGATTAGCCTCACCGCGCACCTCTGCGTATGAACGCAAGAATCCGCGCTTCGATGCGTAATCTTCGAGTACGCCATCACGATAAGGTCGATCGTAGAGCGAAATCGACGGATCACCCATTTCCGAGTACTGAATCTCGCCATTTGCAGTGTGTGCAAAACCGAGTCCTGTACCGAGTGTAACCACTGCGGCATTCTTGTAGCCTTGCGCTGCGCCGAAGTTCATCTCGCCAAGTACGGCAGCTGTAACATCGTGCATAAACACAACAGGCATATCCTTGCCAATCTCTGCCAAGCTATGGAAGAAATCCTTTACCGAAACCTTCTCCAATGCGGCAAACTTATGTGTCATATACGACACACCCGTATTGTAGTCGAAAGGTCCCGGAAATGCAATACCGACACCGGCCAAGACATAGCCGTTGTCTTCTGCCATGGTGCGACCTTTTGCCACTACGGTAGCAAATGAGTTCTCAATCTCTTCGCGCGTACCATCAGAGTCAATTGGCGCCGAAGTCTCAGTATTAGGAAGCAACTCTCCTTCTAAAGTTGCCACCACCGATTTTACAAATGTACCTCCCACATCTAACAGGAGAAAACTTTTTTTGTTCATTTTCGAATCTATATTTAAGAGTTGTTTTATATACAAAACTTAGCTTCATTCGAGGCTCTACACACCATAAACTCGCCGTTAGTTGTCTTCTCGAATTCCAAGCAACGCAACAAGAGATCGCACTCCTCGTAATTTCCACAATTCACTATTTAACACCTTTGTAGGTAAAGGTTTTGTTCTAAGTGATGTACTTTAGTGCAAATATAACAAAAATATGAGCAACTTCCATTATTTAGAGAATTTTATCTGCCATAATCTACAATCGTTATTCCTCCTCAATAATTCCACCACCTAAAACCATATCACCACGATAGAAAGCGGCAGCTTGACCGGGAGCGATGGCGGTGAGAGGTTCGTGGAGTTGAATATGCAGGGTGTTATCAGACAGGAGTGTTACCGTACAACGATTTTCTTGTTTGCGGTAGCGAATTTTAACTATGACATCATCCTTGCCCAAGAGTTGCTCGGGGTTGATTATATTCCAATCTTTCAGGCGCATTTCGGTACGCTCCAACGACTTCAAATTGCCGAGCACAACCTTGTTTTCCGCAGGTAGAATCTCCTTCACAAAGACGGCCTGGTTGAGATCAACACCAAGACCTCGTCGCTGTCCAATCGTGTAGAACGGATAGCCCTCGTGAGAAGCGATGAAGTTGCCCTCCGTATCGACAAATTCACCCTTCTGAATGGCCTCTGCGGGTACTCTATCGCGCAAAAAAGTGCGATAATCCATCGGGCAAAAGCAGACTCCAAGGCTATCTTTTTTCTTGGCAGCCTTCAAAAATCCGCGCTCCTCGGCTATCTCGCGAACGCGTTGTTTCGTAAGCCCGCCCATCGGCAAAACCATTCGTTCCAAGATATCCTGAGGGAGTCCCCACAAGAAAAACGATTGATTTTTATCCTCGTCCGCACCATTGATAATATGCCAAAAATCGTCGATTTTCTGCTTCTGAACATAGTGTCCTGTGGCGATGTGATAGATACCCATTTCGTCAGCAATCTGACAAAGTAACGGCCACTTTAAGTAATTATTACACAGAGTACAAGGGACAGGAGTATGACCACTCATATACTCACTGACGAAGTAGTCGATGATGGTCTTTTTGAAGTGCTCTCGTTGGTCGGAAACGATGTGCTGAATACCAAGACGCTGACACAACTCACGAGCATCGTCGAGATACTCGGAGCAGCCATCCTTCTCATAGAAACGGAAGGTCACGCCGACAACCTCGT
Source organism: Alistipes sp. (assembly GCA_017560455.1). GTDB lineage: Bacteria > Bacteroidota > Bacteroidia > Bacteroidales > Rikenellaceae > Alistipes. The sequence goes on from JAFZEY010000127.1 coordinate 26,061, forward strand.
AGCCCGCATCTTGCAGCAACAGCGCAGCCACAGAGCTGTCCGTACCGCCACTCATTCCCAACAAAACTCTCTTCTTCGCATCCATACCACAAAGATAGCGAGAATAAATGAGAATAGTGTTATAGAAAACTTATAAAACCGATATGGCCCTACCACTTTAACATTGTGAGTTAAATTAGTAGTAAAATTTTCTCAAGATTTTGGGGTGAAAAACCGGAAAAATCTGCGATTTTAGGATGGGTTCGCAAATCCGCTAACTATCACGGAATGAAGGAAATAATTAAGGAGTGCGATGGGCACTCCTTATATTATTTTTTTCTTCTGTGATTCCGGCGGGATAGTCGGTTTCTGCACCAGACGCGCACAGAGGGCACTTTTTCAGGCTCACTCTGCACTCACTGATGCGGTTTTCTACACTAAAATTTACCTGATTTTCAGTAGCTCGACCGCTGATTTAGTTCGCTATTCTTTAGGA
>JAFZEY010000128.1 GCA_017560455.1 Alistipes sp.
ACTACCTGATTAGCCTCAGCTGCGGGATAAGCAACGCAATACGGAGCAGCGAGCTCAGCGTTGAAAGTAAATACGGCATTAGCAGTGCCGGCACCGTCTGTAGAGGTGAGTTCGTCAGAAGTCACACCATTTACAGTGATCTGGTCACCCTCTGCCCAAGTGACAGGGTAAACACCATTCTCAGCTTCGCCGAGAGCAGTACGATTACCCCCCCCCAATGAAATTGCCAAAGTTGTCTTACCGCCAACCTTGACTGCGATATCCTCAGTTGTATCGTTCACACACGAGAATGCGAACATCGCAACCGCTACCGCCATGAAAATTTTGATCAAATTTTTCATCGTTTTGAAGTTTTTAGTTAATAGTTTATTTTAAAGTTTGTTGAGTTTTCATTCATAATTTACCACAAATATACAAAAAATATTTAAGAAACAAGAGTTTAGATAAAAAAACAGATTCCAAAAATGAAGACAAATATGCATTGAGAAAAATAAATTTTTCTTTTCCCAATTTTATTAGTATCTTTACCGAGTCAATTAGACTTCATTAACAAGATGGGATTATTTCAAAAAACAACTTCTTGGGTAAGCGGAATATTTCGCAAGCGCAGGATATCTGTATTCAATAACAACGAGGAGCAGTGGTACGCCGAGTTATCTCCGGCAAGACTCGCCGCCATCGGCATCGCACTCGTAACCCTAATTTTCGGTATCATCCTATTACTCGCAGCATACACCCCTATGCTCGATTTGATGCCCGGATACCGTACAAATGCAGGCCGCTCACGCGAGATGCTCATCCGCAGTATCGTGCGTATAGATTCGTTGGAGCGCAAGATGAACGATATGCTTACCTACAACGAAAACCGTATCCTTGTGGTTAGTGGAAAGACCCCTGCCATGCAGTCGGTAAAAAACGACTCCATACAGCGCAATAAGGCATTCGTCGCGCCATCAAAAGCCGACTCTCTCCTTCGTCAAAAAATCGAGAACGACGAGCGTTATCGTCTGAACGATGCAAAGCCGAAGAGCTCGATACAGAGCGCATTGAATACCGTAGCACCGATGTACGGCATTATATCGGAGCGTTTCAATGCAAAGGGATTGCTCGGCGTGCGCATCAACGGCGTAAAAGACGCCCAGGTAAATGCCATTGCCGACGGAGTGGTAGTTTTAAGCGAGTGGTCACCCGAAGCGGGACACTGCGTAATAATCCAGCACAAGAACGACTTTATATCGACATATCGCAACCTCACAGGCTCGCTGCTATCGAAGGGCCAGCAGGTGCAGGGTGCCCAAATCATAGGTTACGCCGGTGGCGACAAGGCAAACGAACTCTCGATGCTCGAATTTGAGTTATGGCGCAACGGTAAGGCGGTAAACCCCGAACTATACATCGTATTTTAGATGATGAAACAACGACTATCCATACTTGGCTCGACAGGCTCGATAGGAGTACAGACACTCGATATTGTACGCGAAAACCCCGATTGTTTCGAGGTATCGTCGCTCACGGCACACAAAAATTGGAAGCAGCTGGCCGAGCAAGCCATAGCCTTCGATGTGGACACGGTAGTTATCGGTGACGAGCAATACTACAAACCTCTCTGCGAGGCTTTGGCTGACTACCCTATCAAGGTCTTTGCAGGCGACGACTCGATTGCCGCAGTAGCAAGCGCATCGAATTGCGATACGGTAGTGAATGCGCTGGTAGGATATGCGGGTTTGATACCTACGGCGCGAGCCATCGAGGCACACAAGCGCATAGCCCTCGCCAACAAGGAGACTCTGGTGGTCGGCGGTGCTACGATTATGCCGATGGCGATTGCGAACAAAGCGCCGATCCTGCCTATCGACTCGGAGCACTCGGCAATATTCCAGTGTCTGATGGGCGAACATTCGCCATTGCGCCGTCTGGTTATCACCTGCAGCGGAGGTGCCTTGCGCGAAATTCCGAAGGAGGAGTTGGTAAATATCACAGCCGAGCAGGCATTGCAACATCCGCGCTGGGATATGGGCGCAAAGATTACAATCGACTCGGCAACACTCGTAAATAAGGGATTCGAGGTTATCGAAGCGCACTGGTTATTCGGAACACCAGCCGAGAAGATAGATGTAATTATTCACCCCGAGTCGATTATTCACTCGATGGTGGAGTTCGAGGATGGTTCAATAAAGGCACAGATGGGAGAGCCCGATATGCGTACCCCGATAAGCATTGCACTGATGTACCCCGAGCGTGCCGTGCGCGATGTTGCACCATTCGACTTTGCAAAGAACTCATCGCTAACATTCCACGAGGTAGATAACGAGCGTTTCCCCGCTCTCGGCATCGCCTACGACTGTTTGCGAAGAGGAGGCTCGGCGGCAGCAACGATGAACGGAGCCAACGAGGTAGCGGTGGCAGCATTCCTCGCCAACAAGTGTCGCTACACCGATATCGTAGGAGCTATCGAATACGCACTCAAGAAAGCTCAGTTTGCTGCACAGCCTTCGCTAAGCGACTATGCCAAGATTGATGCAGAGTCGCGCGCATTGGCAAAAGAGTTCTTAAAACTGTAGAGGATAGAGCGAGATGGGACTCAAGGGGATAGATTGGCGAGTAGCACTGTTTAAGGGGCTGTTTCACCTGGCGACACTCATCTGTTTGGGTGTTTTGGGTTGGGCACTGCGCCGCACCTATCTTCACCCGGATATACATTTCATAATTTGGCTGCTCGTATGTATTGCCATTGTTGCGTACCTATTCTTTGCTGTTAAGTTTTTGATACGACAAAGAGGCTTCCGTCTCTTCATCTCCCTTATCGCGCTATTGCAACTCGTTCCTATTTTAGCTTCGATTTTGATATTCAAACTCGAGCCGGAGAGCACCCCGCTCAAGCCATTAACGGGTAGTGCAAAAATATATGAGAGGCGATTTAACGATATGCAGGACAAGCAGAAGTTGGCAGCTACGGCAAACGGACTTGCTCCTTTCAAGTCACAGGCGGAGATTGAGTCGCGCTATAAGGAGTTGCACCGCAAGAAGAAGTTGGTGAAGATTGAAAGCAATCCAAAATATGTGGTGCGTTCGTTATCCTACTCTTCGCCCTATGTCGTACCAAAGGTAAAGAACTTGTTGGATGATCTTTCCGAGCGATTCCAGGAGAAGACGCAGTCGAGAGCGAAGTTTATAGTAACGAGTGTTCTGCGAACAGAGGAGGATGTAAAGCGATTAAGGCGCGTAAATGGCAACGCATCGACAAACTCTTGCCATTGCAACGCAACGACCATCGACATCTCGTATGTACGCTTTGAAGACGACAGTTTCCGACAACGAAACAACTACGAATTGCGTCTGGCATTGGCACAAGCACTACACGAACTCCGTGAGGAGGGTCGATGCTATGTAAAGATTGAGCGAAAACAATATTGTTACCACATAACCGTTAGGTAGAAGATTGATTTTGAAATTATAACAACAGAAAAATATGGAGATTTTAATCAAGGTTTTACAATTTTTTATGAGCCTCACCCTCTTGGTGGCGGTGCACGAGTTCGGGCACTTTATTGTAGCGCGAATTTTCAAAATTCGTGTCGAGAAGTTCTACATCTTCTTCGATGCGGGCTTCTCGCTTTGGAAGAAGAAGTTTGGCGACACGGAGTATGGCTTGGGTTGGTTGCCTCTCGGCGGCTACTGCAAGATTGCAGGTATGGTCGATGAGAGTATGGACAAAGAGCAGCTTGCAAGCGCACCACAGCCTTGGGAGTACCGTGCAAAGCCGGCTTGGCAGCGCTTCTTCGTGCTTATCGCGGGTGTTACGATGAATGTCGTATTGGCATTCTTCATCTACTGCGGCATCTCGTTATCGTATGGCTCGCAGTATATCTCGAATGAGGATATGATCTACGGCTACGAGTTCAGCCAGAGCGCCGAGCAGTTGGGATTCAAGGATGGTGACCGCATCGTAACAATCGGTGGCGACAAGGTCGAGAATATGACCTCTATACTCCCTAAGATTCTTCTTGCCAAGGAGGGTTGTGAGGTGGAGGTTATCCGCGAGGGTGCGCCTTACCGCTTTACACTCGACAACGAGGTATTAAACATTATGCGTAAGGAGAATGCTTTCGAGAGTGAACAGCTCTACTCTCCTCTGATTCCATTCGTAATCGACAGCGTCACCTTCGACACTGCGCTCCAGGCAGGCTTGCAGAAGGGCGACCGCATCATAGGTGTTGGTGGCGAGAGCCTCCCATACTACAACCACTACGCAAGCCGTTTGTCGAAGTTGGCAGGCCAAACAACCGAGTTGCAGGTGGTACGCGGGGCGGACACTCTCACATTGAGCGTTCCCGTAAATGCCGAGGGACGAATCGGCGTGATAACCGAAAACTTCTTCAAGGTGCGCACCGAGAAGTACAACTTCTTTGAGGCTATCCCTGCGGGAGCACGCCTAACGGCCAAAACGATTAAGAACTATTGGGATCAGCTTGTGCTTATCGTAAAGCCTGACACTGGCTTCTACAAGCAGGTTGGTGGTTTTATCGCCATTGGCAATATCTTCCCTTCGGAGTGGGATTGGCATCAGTTCTGGTCAATGACTGCATTTCTCTCGATTATCCTTGCGGTGATGAATATCATCCCTATTCCGGGACTTGATGGCGGACATATGATTTTCACCTTCTGGGAGATGGTTACAGGTCGCAAGGTAAGCGACAAGGTGTTGGAGGTCGCACAATATATCGGTATGGCGTTAATTTTGGCACTTGTCCTCTTCGCCAACGGAAACGATATTTACAGATTCTTTATAAAGTAGGCTTATGGCTGAGGCAAAAAAGGCTTATGTATGTCGTGAGTGCGGGTACGATGCTCCGAAGTGGTTGGGTAAGTGCCCTTCGTGCGGTGCGTGGAACACGTTCGACGAGTTGGTCGTAGCGAAGAAGGGCTCTTCGGTGGCTGCGGCGGTAACATCATCGGCAGTACCAAAGGCAAAGCCACAGCGAGTGCAAGACATTCAGACGGGCACAACAAAGCGTATCGATGTAGGTCAGAGCGAGGTAAATCGTGTGCTGGGTGGCGGTTTGGTGCCTGGCTCGGTTATCCTTGTCGGTGGCGAGCCGGGTATCGGAAAGTCTACTCTCGCCCTGCAACTCGCCTTGGCGGAGAATGGCTTACGCACACTCTATGTATCGGGCGAGGAGTCGGCCGAGCAGATTAAGATGCGTGCCGAAAGGCTCGGCATCAACAACGAAGAGTGTGTCATCTACACCGAAACACTGCTCGAAAATATCGTTGCGCAGTGCGAGGCATTGAAGCCCGATATGGTTGTTATCGACTCTATCCAAACGATATATACCGACTTGGTGGATGCCTCGGCAGGTAGTGTATCGCAAATCCGCGAGTGCGCCTCTACCCTACTCAAATATGCCAAAGGTAGCGGAACGCCCGTATTTATCATAGGCCACATCACAAAGGAGGGTACCATCGCAGGTCCGAAGATTTTGGAGCATATTGTCGATGTAGTACTCCAGTTCGAGGGCGATAACAACAATACATACCGCATCTTGCGAGGTATAAAAAACCGCTTCGGAGCGACATTTGAGATTGGCGTATTCGAGATGCTCGAAAAGGGACTTCGCTCGGTAGAGAACCCTTCGGAGGTACTTCTATCGCACTACAACGAACCTCTCTCGGGCATTGCCGTGGCTGCTACGGTAGACGGCATACGCCCATATCTGCTGGAGGTGCAGGCGTTGGTCGGCACAGCCACATACGGAACTCCGCAGCGCAATGCTACGGGTTACGACTCGCGCCGAATGAATATGTTGTTGGCGATTTTGGAGAAGCGCGTCGGCTTAAAGATGTTCCAGAAGGATGTATTCTTAAATTTTGCGGGAGGATTTAAAGTTTCGGATACGGGTTTGGACTTGGCCGTTGTGGCAGCAGTATTGTCGTCATACTTTGACCGCCCGATAAACGAGGGGTTGGCTTTGGCTGGCGAGATTGGACTCTCGGGCGAGGTGCGCCCTGCACCGCGTACCGAGCAGCGCATCAGTGAGGCTGCGCGTCTTGGCTTTAAGAAGATTATTGTTTCGGGCTACGCCTCACTACCGACCAAGAAGATTAGAGGTATCGAGGTTATTCGCATAAACACCGTAAGCGATATCGCCCGCCACCTCTTCGGTAACGAGGAGTAGCGAGATACCAAAATACAATAGAGGGCCACTTTGTCAGAAGTAGTCCTCTATTATATTTATATTATAGGTATTAATGTGTCGCTTTATACCACTCGGTGGCCTTCCACTCTAACTCGCAGAAACTGATGTCGGCAGAGGTGGTAACTCCCGAATAGTAGTTGATGGTGTGATGACGACCATCGTATGCAGAGTAGAAACTATCCGTATGGTAACGCGATGTCACGGCATTCGATAACTGAGCCTTAAATCTCTCCACCATTTCGCTATCCGAGCAAGATTGCCCTACAAAATCCTCAAGATCGTAGAATATATGCACAGGGTTATAG
>JAFZEY010000129.1 GCA_017560455.1 Alistipes sp.
AGGCTATGGCTTACGAAGGTAAGGTAATCGACCGTCGTGGTAGTATCGAAAACAACAATACTTTGTCGGACAACACCGACATCGAGCACGAGTACAAGCGCTCAATCTATGCGACTACGCTCTTCACCGAGTTTATGGGTCGCAAACTCAATATCATCGACTGCCCGGGATCAGACGACTTCTGCGGTAACCTCTTCTCGGCATTCAAGGTTGGTGACGTGGGCGTTATGGTCGTAAATGCACAGACCGGCTGGGAGGTTGGAAACGTACTCCACGGTCGTTACGCTCGCATCTTGAACAAACCACTCATCGCACTCGTCAATCAGCTCGACGGCGAGAAGGCTTCGTACGAGAATGCACTCGAGACAATGAAGGATAAGGCTTCGGTTAAGCCGGTTATCGTTCAGTATCCTGTAAACCAGGGTCCGGGTTTCAACTCGTTCATCGATGTCTTGATGATGAAGATGTATCGCTTTACCGACGAGAATGGTACTCGTGAGGAGTTGGATATCCCTGAAAGCGAGATGGAGAAGGCTCTCGACTTGAACCGCGAGTTGATCGAGACTGCTGCCGAGCACGATGACGCTTTGATGGAGCTCTACTTCGAGAAGGGTACTTTGACCCAGGACGATATCCGTTCGGGCTTGAAGGTAGGTGTTGCTAAGCGTAAGGCTATGCCTGTATTCTGCGCAAGCGGAAAGAAAGATATCGGTACAAAGCGTTTGATGGAGTTTATCATCAATGTTGCACCGGGTCCTACTGTTGCCCCTGCATTCCCTGCAACTGATGGTTCTGAAATCGCTGCAGACGAGACTGCTCCTGTGGCACTCTTCGTGTTCAAGTCGCAGATGGAGGGCCATATCGGCGAAATCAACTACTTCCGTGTTATCCGCGGTAAGTTGACCGAGGGTATGGAGTTGGTGAACTCGCGTACAGGCAATAAGGAGAAGCTCTCGCAGTTGTTCGCTGTAGCAGGTAAGAACCGTATCAAGGTTACCGAGCTTTCGGCAGGTGATATCGGTTGCACCGTTAAGTTGAAGGGCACTCGCACAAACGATACTCTCTCGGCACCTAATGCCCCTGTGACATTGGAGCCTATCGTATTCCCTGAGCCACGCTACCGTGCAGCTGTTAAGGCTAAGGTACAGTCTGATGAGGAGAAGCTCGGTAAGTTGTTGCTCGATGCTCGTTTCGAGGATCCTACAATTTTGGTAGAGTACTCGAAGGAGTTGAAGCAGACCATTATCCAGGGTCAGGGTGAGCATCACCTCAATATCTTGCGTAACCGCATCCTTGCAGAGAATAAGGTTGATATGGAGTTCTTTGCACCGAAGATTCCTTATCGTGAGACTATCACCAAGGTTGCTCAGGCAGACTATCGCCACAAGAAGCAGTCGGGTGGTGCAGGTCAGTTTGGTGAGGTACATATGGTTATCGAGCCTTATTATGAGGGTATCGCCGAGCCAACTAAGTATAAGGTAAATGGTAAGGAGATTACCGTAAATATCAAGG
>JAFZEY010000130.1 GCA_017560455.1 Alistipes sp.
CCTCGGTTACCGCCATACCCTTATGGCAAGCACCCTCGACAAGCATCTCCTTGGTCAAATCCAACTCCATATCGATTGTACGAGCCACGAACGAAGCCTTTGCGCCAATAGCCAAAACAGCCGGCGAGAATGGCTCCTCGATAGTTCCGAAAGGAGAGGTCTTAGTTACCTTACCAAGCTTTGAAGTAGGGGAGTACTGACCCTTGGTCAAACCATAAATCTCGTTGTTGAACAAGATCAAGTTCAAGTTGATATTTCTACGGCAAGCGTGGATAAAGTGGTTACCACCGATAGCCAACGAGTCACCATCACCCGAGCAAACCCATACCGAAAGGTCAGGGCGAGCGGTCTTCAAACCGGTAGCGATAGCTGCTGCACGGCCGTGAATGGTGTGGAAGCCATAGGTATTCATATAGTAGACAAATCGCGATGAGCAACCGATACCCGAGATAAATGCGAAGTTCTCGCGTGGGATATCAAGACGCTCGGCTACCTCAGGCAACGCCTTCAACACCGAGTTGAAGATTGCGTGGTCACCACAACCGGCACACCACTTTACAGCATTACCATTACGAAAATCATTTGGATTATATTCTCTATTCATCTGAAAAGTCCTCCTATTTTAAGTTAGCCATAATCTCTGCTTTCAATGCATCTACAGCAAAAGGCTGCGCCTCCATAGATGCTACCGAGCAAATATTCTCGTGCTTAGTTACAGAACGCAAGTGTGCAGCAAGCTGTCCGCTGTTAGTCTCGCAAACCAACACCTTCTTGTACTGTGCCATAGCCTCTACAACACCACGCTGGAGCGGATTTACCAACTCGATAGCGGTGTGAGCGATGTTAGCACCCTCTGCGCGAAGTGCTGCCACAGCCTCAGCAACCTTACCTACATTGCTTCCCCAGCTTACAACGAGCATATCGCCGTTCTCTGCGCCCTCGACCTCGATAGCCTCGACCATATCGACAACGCGCTCAACGCGCTCTGCACGGAGCTTACCCATTGCAGCGTGATCCTCTGGCGAGTAAGAGATTGCACCCGAAATTGGATGCTTCTCCAAGCCACCAAGACGGTGCTCCAAGCCCTCAGCACCCGGGATAGCCCAATAGCGAGCCAAGTTCTCGTTTGCCGAGTATGGATTAAACAAGCCGCGCTCGTTGAAGCACTCTGCCTTATCAGCCAACTCCTCGCGCGAAACGATTGGAGGAACGATCTCCGGCATATCGGCAACATGCTGTATGCGCCAAGGCTCAGTACCGTTTGCGAGGTTTGCATCAGTCAAGAGCACAACAGGCATCATACGCTCCAATGCAATCTTAGCAGCCATATAAGCCTTCTCGAAGCAGTCAGCAGGCGAGTGTGCGGTGAGTACTACGAGTGGGCTGTCACCATTGCGACCATACATAGCCTGCAACAAGTCAGATTGCTCGCTCTTTGTAGGAAGACCTGTCGAAGGACCACCACGCTGAACATCAACAACTACGAGAGGAATCTGAGCCATAACAGCCAAACCGAGAGCCTCGCTCTTCAATGCCAAACCAGGACCCGAAGTTGTAGTTACAGCCAATGCGCCACCGAACGAAGCGCCGATTGCGGTACAGATACCTGCAATCTCGTCCTCAGCCTGTACGGTCTTAACACCGAGAGCCTTGTGCTTTGCCAACTCCTCCAAGATACCGGTTGCAGGGGTGATAGGGTACGAACCACAGAAGAGTGGGCGACCGCTCTTCTCTGCTGCTGCAATAAAGCCCCAAGCAACGGCCTGGTTACCGTTAATCGAGCGATATACGCCGGCAGGAAGTGCATTTGTAGCCTTTGTGTGATCCTCACCTACGAGGTGCGAGTTCTTTGCATAGTTCTCACCAGCCTCGATAGCAGCAATGTTTGCCTGGCATACGAGTGGGTTCTTGGTACCGAACTTCTTCTGCACGAACTTCTTTGCATACTCTGCCGAGATGTCGTACATACCGAGAGTGATACCCAATACCATCATATTACGACACTTCATAGCCGCCTTGCGATCGAGTCCGCTCTCGGCA
>JAFZEY010000131.1 GCA_017560455.1 Alistipes sp.
AGCACGGACGCGCACCTATCGTCTACGATATACCTATCATGGAGAAGTATCTCAAGGATACCTATGGTATTACGGTATATCAGGAGCAGGTGATGTTGCTTTCGCGACTGCTCGGAAACTTCACGCGAGGTGAGGCCGATACGCTGCGTAAGGCGATGGGTAAGAAAATTCTTGCCAAGCTGATGGAGCTTAAGCCGAAGTTCTTGAAGGGTGGCGTGGCAAACGGACACGACAAGAAGGTCTTGGAAAAGATATGGGAGGATTGGGAGAAGTTCGCATCCTATGCTTTCAATAAGTCACACGCAACCTGCTACTCGTGGGTGGCATATCAGACCGCCTACCTTAAGGCTAATTATCCTTCGGAGTATATGGCGGCATTGCTCAGCTCGAACCTTGGCAATATCGACAAGTTGGAACTCTATATGAAGGAGTCCAACCGTATGGGTATCAGCGTGCTTTCGCCTGATATCAACGAGTCGCAGATGCACTTCTCGGCCAATGTTTCGGGCGATATTCGCTTCGGCTTGGCCGCTATTAAGGGCGTAGGCGAGGCCGCAGTAGCCTCTATTATTGCCGAGCGCGAGAAGGGTGGTCCATACAAGAGTATATACGACTTCGCCGAGCGTTGTAACTATACGGCTGTCAATCGTAAGTGCTTCGAGAATATTGCGATGTCGGGAGGTTTTGACTCGATAATTGACTTCCCGCGTGGCAAGTTCCTCGCTGTTGCCGACGAAAAGGATGGCTCGACCTTCGTTGATGCATTGGTACGCTATGGCGCGCGTATCCAGGCCGAGCGCAATAATGCCCAGCAGAGCCTCTTCGGTGGCGACAGTGGTGTTGTCGATATACAGAAACCTTCGGTGCCTGTGCGTGGTGATGCAGTGATGCTTGAACTCCTGAACAAGGAGAAGGAGTTGATCGGAATGTATCTCTCGGCACATCCGCTCGATGAGTATAAGCTTATTACGGAGTCGCTTTGCAAGTGTACGCTTGCCGACCTGACAAACCTCGAACGATATCGTGGTATGGAGGTTGCAGTGGCGGGTATTGTGACCGAGACACGCGAGTTCTTCCTCAAAAATGGAACGCCTGCTGGCTCGATGACCGTGATGGATTATAATGGTTCGCGCGAGTTTAGATTCTTCCGTAAGGACTACGAGATGTTCCGTACGCGAATGTTTAAGGACTACTTCCTTCTTATCCAGGGCCGTGTGCAGGTGCGTCCGTACTCCAATCCTGAGGAGTTGGAGTTCAAGGTTACGAGTGTTACGCAGCTGCCCGATGTGCGCGATGCGGTGCGTGAAGTAAGACTCTATTTGCCGACCAATCTCATCAATCGCGACTTTGTCGATGAGTTGGCTGCGGTGGCGAAGGAGTCGAAGGGTAAGGCGCAGCTTAAATTCTCGTTGCAGGATTTGCAGGAGGATGTCTATCTGACAACAAGCTCACGCAAGTTCCGTGTGGCTTTGACGCAGGAACTGACACGATTTATAGAGAAATATCACTTAAAATATTTAATAACCGTTAACCAATAAAAAAACTAAAATTATGGCATTGAACATTACAAATGAGAACTATGAGGCGTTGCTCGCTGACAGCAAGCCGTTGGTAATTGATTTTTGGGCAGAGTGGTGTGGCCCTTGCCGCGCTGTAGCTCCAATCGTTGAGGAGTTGGCAGAGGAGTATGTCGACACCGTGAATATCGGTAAGTGCGATGTTGATTCGTGCGACGATATCACTGCAAACTACCGCGTACGCAACATCCCTACCATCGTATTCATCAAGGGTGGCGAGGTTGTAGATAAGCATGTAGGTGCTATCAATAAGGCTGATTTGAAGGCTAAGATTGATTCACTTTTGTAGAAATAGTCTTATTATAAAACTTCTTGTATAGTTGCCGACATTGGCATATCAAAGAAATGGGGTTACTCACTCGAGTAACCCCATTCTCTTTTATATCGCGTTGTCGCTCTTGCTCTTCGCGGCGTTGCAGTCTCTACAAGAAGCCCTCGGCAACGAGCCACTCGCGTACCTTAACCCAATCGACATAAGGGCGCGAGGTGGTCATCGAGCGAACGAGTGGCACACCCAAAGCTCCGTCGTCGATATAGACATCGGCATGCACCTTTGGTGACTTTGTCCACTTCTTCTGTGAAGGGTTCGTGTTTACGGCAAAGAGTGGAATGCCGTTGCTTTTGAACCACTCGACAGCCTCCTTCTCGAGCTTTCCGCTGCGCATGGTGTAGAGGATGATATTGTGGCCCTGCTCAACTAACTCCTTGAGAACGGGCACAGCACCTACATCCTGGCCTAAATATGGGTATTCGTGGGTTACGCAAGTGCCGTCAAAATCGACAGCTATGTATAATCCTGTATAAGACATCTTCGAATCGTGTTATAAATTATTTCAAAAGTCCTAATTTCTTGAATATCTTACGCCATCCGTGGTTGTTCTTGTCTGAACCGGATGTGTACTGGTAGCGGTAGCTGTAGCCGTACGACTGACGAGACTCGCTTGCTCCGTTGAGTACGATACACATATTGTGCAACTTGCCCTCGGTGTGGAGTGCATTGATATCAGGCAACTGCTGACGCTCCAACAAGCCCTCACGAACGACATATATGCTCAAATCTGCCACACGGCTTGTAATCATGGCGTCTGCGATTACGAGAGCCGGAACGCTGTCGATGATGATGTAGTCGTAGATCTTACGACACTCTTCGATGAGGCTGTCCAAACGCTTCGAGATCAATAACTCGGCTGGGTTTGGCGGCTGCAAGCCTGCGTAGATGAAGTCGAAGTTCTCGTGCAAACCGCTATTTGAGATGATATCATTCACATTTACATTTGACGAGCTGAGGTACTTTGTAGCGCCGTTAGGGTTGCTACGCTGACCCATATGCTTCGACAAGGTACGACGACGAAGGTCGAGGTCGATCATCAACACCTTGTTGCCCGAGAAGGCGAGTGTCATACCGAGGTTTATCGATACGAAGGTCTTACCCGCGTGCGCGTTAGAAGATGTGGTAAGGATGACCTGCTGCTTCTCGCCACCCGACATAAAGCCCATATTGGTACGCAAAATCTTGAATGCCTCAGACACCTTGTCACGACCACTCTCACGAACTGCGATAGAACGGTTGAGGTGACCCTCGAACAATGGAATATCGCCGAGATAAGGTACCGTACAGTACTTGATGATATCGTGCTTGCCCTGAACCTTTGTGTTGGTGAGGATGAGGAGGTAGATTATTCCGAGTGGAAGACCAAATCCCAAAACCATCATTGCCAATAAGATCAACGCCTTGTTCGGCGCTACAGGGCGTGGTAGACCGAATGCGTAATCCACAACGCGGGCAGGGCGCTCGGTGATGGCCAATGAGATGGCATTCTCCTCGCTCTTGGTCAAGAGATAGAGGTACAACTCCTCCTTAATCTTCTGCTGACGAGCGATAGAGAGGAACTCCTGCTCCTGCTTAGGTACTGCACCGATGAGGTTGTTAATCTTGCGCTCCTCGTTCTCTAAGTTTGCGAGCTTAATCTCGAGAGCCGAGATGTGAGAGGTGAGCGACGAGATGATTGCGTTCTTGGTCGATGCAATGTTGTTGTTCAACTGCTGAACGAGAGGGTTGTTCTCGCTGTCCTTGCCAAGCTTCAAACGACGGATAACCAACTCGTTGTAGTCGGCAATCTGTGCCGAGATCGACGAACTGCCCTCGAATGTGGTCGCAGGGATGATATTTACATCCTTCGAGTTATCTCGGAGGTAGTTGTGGATAAACTTCGACATCGCAATCTGGTTGCTTGTCGCAGCAATCTCCTGCTCGTAACGGATCGCACCCTCGGTACGGCGAGTAGCCTCGGTCTTGATATCTACGATATTGTTCTTATCCTTGAAGATCTTGATGTCGCCATCGATGTTGTGCAACTCCTCGCCGATAACCTGCAAACGCTCTGTGATAAACTTGGCAGTAGCCTCAGCCACAATCTGCTTGTCGATAACTGCGTCGTCGTTATATACATCGCACAATGTGTTGAGGATATCCTCTGCACGCTGCGGAACAACATCGTTGAGCGAGAGGTTGATAATCGAAGACATCTTGTTAGGTACCGACATCTGCACCTTGTTGCGGTATCTTGTTGCGATGGTTTCGCTGGTACCCTTTGTTACGGCGATACTTCTGTTTACACACTCAGGAGTGAAGTAGAGGGTAGGGTTGATGATTATCTGACCTATAGGAAGGTCGATAACCTCTCCGAACTTGCCCGTTGTCTTGAACTTGGCATCAGCCTTGCGCTCGTGACGCTCCTTGCGGATGCATCCGAACTCCGAAATCTCTAAAGCACCATCCTCCAACAAGTGTACGGTAAAGCCGCAGCCCTTGTTGCCCAGATTGTCGATGTAGGTAACTTCAATAGGCGAGTTTTTGTAGAGGGTTACGGTGCGGAATCCAACCTTTGTTGTATAGTTGGTTGTAAGGTTGAGTCGGTTTACTACCTCCACCATCAATCGGCGCGCCTGCAATACATACAACTCGTTATCTACGCTTCGGCGTGTTGCCATACCTGCGATATCGGCAAATGCTGCCAACTCGCTGGCTGCACCACCACGACGAGCATCCTTGATCAACAAGGTTGCCTCTCGACGATAGGTTGGAGATGTTGAAAGGAGGTAGAATACTCCAATGCAGAACGATACGAATATCGATATTGCAAACCAATACCAATTCTTGATAGACTTAATAAAGAGTTCGCGGAACGATACTGTTCGCTGGAACAGAATCTCCTCCTGCTGGGTAAGTCGTATGCTACTCTTATGTGTGTTTTCCATGACGATTATCCTTTAGTTCTTTTTAGCGAAATTAACAATTGTGAGTACCAACGATGTCGCGGTAATCAATGTGCTGACAATTGAGAGCCAGAATGTTCTGTTCTGGTTAATCTCGGCTGTTGCAGCCTTGTATTTGTTTGGCTGAACATAGACAACATCTCCCTGCTGCAAGTAGAATGCAGGAGAGGTCATCTGCTCACCCTTGAGGAAGTTCAATTCGTAGACATCGTGGCCGTTGTTGCCATTGCGACGGATAACGGCTACATTCTCACGGTTACCATAGATTGTCATATCACCGGCCATTGCCAACGCCTCCAAAACGGTGATTTTGTCGCGTGTGATGTCGAACTGACCGGGACGGTCAACCTCGCCGAGTACGAAGAACTTCAAATCCGAGAACTGAATATTGACAATCGCGTCGCTGATATAGCCTCCGTCGATAATCTTGCTCTCGATCTCCTTTGCCAACTCGCTACGAGTCTTTCCTGCGCACTCTATCTTGCCAATCATCGGGAAGTCGAGTGTGCCGTCGCTGCCCACAGTGCGAATCTGAAGGGATTGTGCTCCTGCCGAATTGGTTGCAGAGAGCGGGTTGTGCGACAAAGAGTTGTACGACGATGGTGCGTTGAATGGTGCGGCCAACTCGGGGTTCTGGCTCGACACAATTACAGTGATGCGATCGTTAGGCTTGATGCGAATCTGTCCATCTGCAATGGCAGCCTGTACCTCCTTGCTCTTGGAGAAGTCGTACACGACTTTCTTCGATACATCGCAACTTGCTAACATCAAGAGCGTTAGCATTAGCAAAAATGTTCTGTTTAAAGTTTTCATGTGAAATATTTAATTTATTATTATTCTCAACATTCGTTTGGTTTGCGGGATATGCGCGCATAACTAAGCGTGCAAAGGTAGCATATTTATTTTAAATATGCAATATAAATAGTCTGAATTCGATTATGATTTGCCAAATTGGATACTTTTTTGTACTTTTGGGACCGGAGAAGGTGAGATATGTCTATGCAACACGCTGTTTGGAGTTACGATGCGGTGATGTACGAAATGAATGTTCGTCAGCTTACCGAGGAGAGTACATTTGCTGCGGCAATGCGCCATTTACGACATTTGCGAGATATGGGTGTGGATGTCGTATGGCTTATGCCTGTATATCCTATAGGTGTGGTGGATCGCAAGGGCTTGCTGGGCTCTTATTACTCCATTTCTGACTACTGCAACATTAACCCCGAGTTTGGTACGATGGAGGATTTTAAGGCCTTCGTCGAAGAGGCTCACAGGCTGGGGATGAAGGTTGTCCTCGATT
Source organism: Alistipes sp. (assembly GCA_017560455.1). GTDB lineage: Bacteria > Bacteroidota > Bacteroidia > Bacteroidales > Rikenellaceae > Alistipes. The sequence goes on from JAFZEY010000131.1 coordinate 6,154, forward strand.
GGGTGGCAAACCACACTTCGCGCGATGCTAAATGGTTGAAGGAAAAGTCGGTAAGTTGGTACGAGCGCGATGAACAAGGGGCGGCAAAAGTGCCTTGGGATTGGAGCGATACGGCAAAACTTAACTACGAGGAGAAGGCGGTTTGGCAGGGACAGATCGAGTCGATGAAATTCTGGATGCAGAACTACGGTGTGGATGGCTTCCGCTGCGATATGGCAATGCTCGTTCCTTTAGCCTTTTGGCAGGAGGTGCGTCGTGAGTTGCAAGGCGTGAAATCGGATGTTTTTATGCTCGCTGAAGCTGAGGGTGCGGAGTTCTTCGATGGCGCCTTCGATGCCTGCTATGGCTGGGAGTTGCACCACGCAATGGTCGATGTTGCGCAGGGCAAATCGCGTGTTTGTGAGCTGCGCAATAAGATATATTCACAACTAAACGGCAATCCGCAAACCTCAACGCATCTCGCATTTACCTCAAACCACGATGAGAATTCGTGGAGCGGCAGCGAGCAGTTGCGTTTTGGTGCGGCATTGGAGGCGATGACGGCACTCACATTTGTTTTACCTCGCTCTATGCCTCTCATCTATACAGGGCAGGAGATCGGCTACGACCACTCGTTCGAGTTCTTCGAGAAGGATGCGATGCCTCCGTTTGTGGCGAATGAGGCTACTGCGCGATACCGTTCTCTCAGTTGTATGAAGCATCAATTCTCGGCTTTGAACTCGGCGGATAAGGGTGGTTCGTTTGTCGAAATCGACACGAATGCCCCCGACTGTCTGTTGGTCTTTGTGCGTGAGAATGAGCAGGGTAGAGTCGTCTATCTGGCAAATCTTTCGCCCTATAAGGTCTTCTCCGACTTCCATACGGGCATCTATGCCGGAGAGTATGAAGATGCTCTCAGTGGTGAGCCGACGACGCTCTACGAACACACCTGGGGCGATATGGGGCCTTGGTCGTTCCGTCTGCTGACTAAAAAATTCTAAGAAAATTGGGTGCAAAAAAAGGTGTAAAAATTTATAATTTTTGTAAATTATAACTATCTTTGCGCCAAATATAAGAAAAACCCAATTTTTTTGATATGAAAATAGCTCTCGCGCAACTCAACTACACAATAGGTGACATTGCCGGCAATACAGCGAAAATCATTATCGCTGTGGAGCGAGCAAAAGAGGAGGGCGCCGATGTCGTTCTCTTTGCAGAACAGGCTCTTTGCGGAACTCCCGCGTTTGACCTCCTTCGTAAATCAACATTTATTGAACTATGTGATGAAGCTATCGATGAGATTGCTTCCTACTGCGACGGTATAACCGCTGTTGTGGGTGCGCCGATTCTCATGCAGAACGGTACACAGAGTGCTGCTGTCGTCATCGAGAATGGCCGAGTACAGCGCTATATCACCAAGGCGGATATTACGGCTCGTCGCGAGATGGGCTTCTTGAGCAGTGGTGAGGGTGTCAAGGTTGTTCGTATCGCAGGCGAGAAGGTTGCTATCGTTGTTGGTGACGATTTTAGCCACTTGGAGGATGTCGACAACGATGTGGATATCGTCTTCAGTATCAATTCTCGTCGTTATGGTAAGGGGCTTATGTCTTACCGCTACGAGACGATGCACAATAAGGCTTTCGTGGAGTCGAAGAGTATCGTGATGATTAACCATGTGGGATGCTCGGGCGAGATTGTCTACGATGGAACATCATGTGTAATGAACGAGAAGGGCGAGGTTATGTTGCTTATGAAGAGCTTCGAGGAGGATTTCGCCGTATATGATACTTTGGCCGATAACGAACCTTGCGAGATACCGAAGGAACTCTATCGTCACGAGCGCACAAGCTACCTCTATAAGGCTGCAGTGCTTGGCTTGCGTGACTACTTCCGCAAGAGCGGTTATAAGAAGGCGTGCGTCGGTCTTTCGGGTGGTATAGACTCGACCGTAGTGGCTTGTATTGCGGTGGAGGCTCTCGGTAAGGAGAATGTCAAGGCGTTGTTGATGCCTTCGCAGTTCTCGACTGACCATTCGGTGACAGATGCTGCAGAGTTTGCCGAGGGTATCGGAATAGAGTATAGCGTATTACCTATCACGGAGGCCTATACCTCGGTGGTGAATACATTGAAGCCTGCCATCGGTGGTCGTGACTTCGACGCTACGGAGGAGAATATCCAGGCTCGCCTTCGTACCATAATGCTTATGGCGGTGCAGAATAAGACGGGTCATGTGCTCTTGAACTCTTCGAATAAGAGCGAGAATGCACTCGGCCTATGTACCCTCTATGGCGATACGGCGGGAGCATTCAGTGTTACGGGCGATCTCTACAAGACCGAGATGTACGACTTGGCTCGCTATATCAACAAGTTGAAGGGTGATATTATCCCTGAGAATATACTTGAGAAGGAGCCGTCAAGCGAGTTGCGTCCGGGTCAGAAGGATAGCGACGAGTTGCCTAAGTACGAGGTTGTCGATGCGATCCTGATGCGTATGATTGACCAGGGACAACATCGTGAGGAGATTATCAACGCGGGCTTTGACTCGGAGGTTGTCGAGAAGATTCACTCGATGGTGATGCAGAACGAGAAGAAACGCTATCAGTTCCCTCCTGTGTTGCGTCTTTCGTCGTGTGCCTTTGGTCACGAGCGATTGATGCCGCTCATTAACAAATATGGTGATTAATCAACTCTTGTAGTGAAACAGCCTGAACAAATAGAACACAAGGGCATCGTTCGCTCCGTGGAGGAGAGAATGGTGTGTGTGGCTGTCGAGGTTAATGAGGCGTGCGGTTCGTGCGCTTCGCGTAAGGCATGCTCTATGGGGCAGAGCCAGACTCGCGAGATTGCGGTCTTTACGGCTGATGCCGACCGCTACTCGGTAGGAGAGGTTGTGAGGGTTGCTGCAAAGCGCAGTATGGGCATTATGGCCGTGGTGTTGTGCTACATCGTGCCACTCGTTGTTATGGTCGGGGCATTGGCTGTGGCTGTGTCGATGGGTTGTGACGAGGGTATTGCAGCCTTGGTTTCGCTCGGAGTGACTGCCGTATATTATATGCTGCTTGCATCGATGCGCAAGCGTATTTCGAATAGAATCATATTCACAATTAACAAAATATAATTAATAAAGTAGTAAGGAGAATGAATACTCTGATTTTTACAATTCTGACACTCTGCGTTATTGGCGTAGTAGCAGCTGTAATTCTCTACTTCGTGTCGCAGAAGTTTAAGGTCGAGGAGGATCCTCGTATCGATGATGTCGAGAAGATGCTCCCCGGTGCAAATTGCGGTGGTTGCGGATTCCCCGGCTGTCGTGGTTTGGCTACTGCATTGGTTGAGCAGGAGGATATATCCTCTCTCTACTGCTCGGTAGGCGGTGGCGACTGTATGAAGGCTATTGCCGACTATCTCGGCAAGGCTGCTCCTGTGAAGGAGCCTCAGGTGGCAACCGTGCGTTGCGGTGGTACTTGCGAGAAGCGTCCTCGCACCTCTACCTATGCAGGTACTCGCTCGTGCGCTATCGCTGCGGGTGTTTATGTTGGCGAGACCAATTGTGCCTACGGCTGTCTTGGCTATGGCGACTGCGTTGTAGCGTGCGCCTTCGGTGCTATCAGCATCAACCCTGAGACAGGTTTGGCAGAGGTCGATGCGGATAAGTGTACCGCTTGTGGCGCTTGTGTCTCGGCTTGTCCTAAGGGTGTTATCGAGTTGCGCAAGAAGTGGCCTAAGAACCGTGCTATCTATGTCGCTTGCCGCTCTAAGAACCGTGGTTCAGTGGTTATGAAGGCTTGTAAGGCGGGTTGCATTGGCTGTGGTAAGTGTGCTAAGGCTTGCCCCTTCGATGCTATCACCATTGATAACTTCCTCGCATACATCGACCCAGACAAGTGTAAGCTCTGCCGCAAGTGCGTGAACGAGTGTCCTACAGGCGCTATCAACATCAAGAATATGGAGCGCTTGCCTAAGGAGCCCGCAGCACCTAAGGCTGAGGCACCCGCAGCTGTGAAGAGTGAAACCGCTAAATAGTAAATTGAGTATGAGAACATTCCCAATAGGCGGTATTCATCCGCACGACAATAAAGAGTGGAGTAAGGATAAGGCTATCGAGGTCATGGAGCTTCCTGATGAGGTGAAGATTCCCATGATTCAGCATATCGGAGCCCCCTCAACACC
>JAFZEY010000132.1 GCA_017560455.1 Alistipes sp.
CACCAGCCGAAGATGACCAAGAGTGCTACGATGAATATTGAGCCGAAGTCGTTGAGTGATAGCCGTAGGAAGTTAGGACGCGATATCGCAAAGGGCAGACAGACGATAGTTGAGAATAGTAGTTGCAGGGAGAAGAGTTGTTCGGGGTGCATAGCACCGCGCAGAAGCGATACATATACCGAAAATGATATTCCGAAGAGGATATTTGCCACCGCGAGAGCGATGTTGTAACTCAATGCACCCATACGCCCTTGTCGAGTGCAAAAGATGAGCCAAAGGGGTGGCTATCTACTCCATATCTGCCACGAAGCCTCAGCTTGTGCGATGAACATCGTCATTCCGTCAATGGTGTGTGCTCCCTGCTCGGCTCCGAGTCGTAGGAACTTCGTTTGGCGAGGGTTATAGACGCAATCGAAAAGGGTGTGCTTTGCCGAGAGTGCCGCGTATGGCAACTCGGGTGCGTTGTCGATATTCGGGAACATTCCGAGTGGGGTAGTATTTACGATGATGTCGCACTCGGCGATAAACTCCGCACTCAAATCTTCGTATGTCAAATCGGCCGAGCCCTGCGAACGCGAAACTACGGCAACCTCCGCACCTCCCTTGCGCAGAACATACTGTACCGCCTTCGATGCACCTCCCGTGCCGAGAACGATGGCCTTTGTACCTTCGAGCGTCACGCCCTCCAGCGATTTGCGAATACCGATAACATCGGTGTTGTAGCCGACCAGCCCTTCGGGGGTTACCTTCACGCAGTTTACCGCACCAATGGCGTGCGACTCATCGCTTATTGCAGCGAGGTAGGGCATAATAGCCTGCTTGTGGGGGATGGTAACATTGAAACCGGCGAGCTCTGTGCAGTGGGGTAGCACCTCCTCTGCGCGCTCTATCGGCAGTGGCGAATACTCTGCATCGATACCCTCACGCTCGAACTTCTCGGCAAAATATGCTGCCGAGAGCGAGTGTCCAAGCGGAAATCCTATCAATGCGAAGTGCTTCATAATCTTATCTATTACAAGAACTTTCCGACCAATACAAATGCTCCAATCAACAGCACCGTGAATGCGATAGCCAGCCAGTTGAAATACTTGTCGATAAAGCTCTTAATCGGTGCACCGAACTTCCAAATCAAACCCGCAACGAGGAAGAAACGCAAGCCACGCGATACGAGTGACGCCACAACGAACATCGGCAGGTTGATGCCGAACAATCCGCCCGTAATGGTGAATAACTTATATGGCAGTGGCGTAAAGCCTGCAGTAAAGACAATCCAGAAATCCCACTTGTCATACAACGCTTTCACCTCGTTGAACTTCTCCACCGAGAAGAGGTGGGCGTAGCACCAATCGGCCAAGGCGGTGTAACTACCGTCAGGTGCAATCCAAGCAAAGTGGCCAATGGCATAGCCTACCAATGCTCCCAAGACCGAGCCTACAAGACATATCGCCGCAAAGCGGAATGACTTGGCTGTCGCACCTATGCAGAGCGCGATAAGCAGTACATCGGGTGGAACGGGGAAGAACGATGACTCGGCAAATGCCAATACGAAGAGTGCCAAAGCACCCCACTTCGACTCGCTCCACGAGAGTACCCAATCGTATAATTTCTTTACAAAATTCATTTTTTTGTGCTATTGTGATGCAAATATACGATTTATTTTCGTATCTTTGAAAAAAATCTTGATAAATCAAATAATGTCCGGATATGAAGAGAGCCAAACTTTTTCTATTGTTGCTTTCCGCATTGCCACTCTTTGCGGATGCTGCACCTAAAATCTACCACAAAGGTTGGATAGATTTTAACAAGAACGGCAAGATGGATGTCTATGAGAATCCGAAGGCGAAGATCGAGGATCGTATCGAGGATCTCCTCTCGCAGATGACTCTCGACGAGAAGACTTGCCAGATGGTTACACTCTATGGCTATCGCCGTGTATTGCGCGATCAGCTGCCAACCCCGGAGTGGAAGAATAAACTTTGGAAAGATGGCATCGGTGCCATAGACGAGCATCTCAACTCGTTTACCGGTTGGAACGCACCATTGACCACCGAGAGCCCATATATCTGGCCGGCAAGTAATCACGCCTGGGCATTGAACGAGGTTCAGCGATTCTTCATTGAGGAGACACGATTGGGTATTCCGGTCGATTTTACCAATGAGGGTATTCGCGGCGTAGAGGCCTATAAGGCGACAAACTTCCCTACACAGCTCGGTCTTGGCTCGACCTGGGATAAGGCGCTTATCCGCAAAGTAGGTCGTGTTACAGGTGAGGAGGCTCGTTTGTTGGGTTACACCAATGTCTATGCTCCGATTCTCGATGTTGGTCGTGATCAGCGTTGGGGCCGCTACGAGGAGATTTATGGCGAGGATCCATACCTTGTTGCAGAGCTCGGTGTGCAGATGGTTAAGGGTTTGCAGGAGGATGGTAAGGTTGCCTCTACAGCCAAGCACTTTGCGATCTATTCGAATGGTAAGGGCGCACGCGAGGGTATGGCTCGTACCGATCCGCACGAGACTCCGCACTCGGTAGAGAATATCCATATGTATCCTTGGCGCGAGGTTATCGCAAGAGCAGGTCTGTTGGGCGCAATGAGCTCGTATAACGACTATGATGGCGAGCCGATTCAGAGTAGTAGGTATTGGCTCTACGACCGTCTACGTACTGATTTTGGCTTCAAGGGTTATGTCGTATCGGATTCGGATGCTGTGGAGCATCTCCATATGAAGCACAACACCTCCGAGAATATGAAGGAGTCGGTGCGTCAGTGTGTTGAGGCAGGATTGAATGTACGTTGTACATTCCGTTCGCCTGATGGATATGTTTTGCCTCTTCGCGAACTCGTTAAGGAGGGGACACTCTCTATGAATACCATTGACGAGCGTGTGCGCGATATCTTGCGTGTAAAATTCTTGGTAGGTTTGTTCGATAAACCTTACAGTACAAAGGAGGATATGAAGCGTGCCGACAAAGAGGTTAATGGCGAGAATAATAACAAGGTTGCGCTCGAGGCATCGCAGAAGTCGCTCGTCTTGCTCAAAAATAATGGAACTCTTCCTCTCGATGTATCGAAGTTGAAGAGAGTTGCAGTGGTGGGCCCTAATGCCAACGAGGATGGCTATGCACATGTGCACTATGGTCCGCAGGCCACCGAGTCGGTAACCGTATATCAGGGCCTTAAAACAGCCCTCGAGGGCAAAGCCGAGGTTCTCTATGCCAGAGGTTGCGAGCATGTGGATTCGCAGTGGCCTGACTCTGAGATCTACGGATTTGTACCTACCCCAGGCGAGTTGGCATCTATTGCCGAGGCGGTGAAGTTGGCCGAGAGCTCTGATGTCGCAGTCGCAGTTTTGGGTGGTTGCTTGCGTACTTGTGGCGAGAATCGCACCCGTACAAGCCTCGATTTGCCACCGGTGCAGGAGATGCTTATCAAGGAGTTGAAGAAGACCGGCAAGCCACTTGTCGTTGTGTTGGTTAGTGGTCGTCCGCTTACGATAAATTGGGCTGACCGCAATGCCGATGCTATTTTGCAGGCCTTCTATCCGGGTGCTCACGGTGGTACTGCTGTAGCACAAGCGTTACTTGGCGAGTATAACCCTGGAGGAAAGCTCACTGTGACATTCCCACGCACCGTAGGTCAGATTCCGATGAACTTTCCGTATAAGCCTAATTCGCAGATTGACGGCTATAGCGGAGTTGGTCCGAAGGGTAAAAAGACTCGTGCTGCGGGTACTCTCTACGACTTTGGTTATGGTTTGAGCTACACCACTTTCAAGTATTCGAACTTGCGCCTTTCGAGCAAGCGAATTCTTCCGACCGAGAATCTCGAGGTGACTTTCGATGTTACCAATACGGGTAAATATAAGGGCGATGAGGTTGTTCAGCTCTATACTCACGACTATTTAAGTTCGATTACTGTATACGAGAGAATGCTTCGTGGCTTCGAGCGTATCACTCTCGAGCCTGGCGAGACAAAGAGTGTGAAGATGGTGCTTGAGCCTCGACACTTCGAGATGCTCGATCGCAATATGAAGAGGGTTATCGAGCCTGGATTGTTCGATATCTATGTAGCAGCTTCGTCTACTGATATTCGCCTTGTCGAGACTATTACGATGGTGGATCCGCAGGACCCTAATCGTAGGTACTCTTCTACCTATTCGCCTATCGCCTCAATGCTCCCTGTTTCATTGAAGGAGGGTGAGGAGATTACCATACCTCTCGATTCGTCGCAAGATCTCGGTAGAGTATTGCTGACTTGGCGTTTGGACTCGCGATGCACATATGAGGTGTCGCTTAATCTTGGTGGCGGTCAGTTTACATTGATACGCACCGAAGAGAGTGTCGGAGGTCACCAAAGACTTCGTTTCGATACGAGATATAAGGCGAGTGATGTTAGAATCACAGTTACGAAGGGTAGCGGTGTAATAACCCACTTCGATATTCACTCACGATAAAGAAAAAGAGAATGGGGTTGTCCAACATTGCGGACAACCCCATTCTCTTTTGTTCTATTTAATACTACTTGATGAGGCTTGCAATCTCGTCAA
>JAFZEY010000133.1 GCA_017560455.1 Alistipes sp.
CAGCTCGGTGGTGCGGATCAGTGGGGTAATATCACTACCGGTACTGAGTTGATTCGTCGTAAGCTCGGCTCGGAGGCTGAGGCTTTCGCTATCACCTGCCCACTCATCACAAAGGCCGACGGCACAAAGTTCGGTAAGACCGAGAGTGGCAATGTATGGTTGGATGCTCGCTACACTTCGCCTTACAAGTTCTACCAGTTCTGGTTGAATGTGAGCGACGACGATGCAAAGCGCTATATCAAGATCTTCACCTTGCTCGACCGCGAGACTATCGAGAAGTTGGTTGCCGAGCACGACGAGGCTCCACACTTGCGCGCATTGCAGAAGCGTTTGGCTGAGGAGATCACCACAATGATTCACTCGCGTGAGGAGTACGAGAAGGCTGTTGAGGCTTCGCAGATCCTCTTCGGTCAGGCCACTTCGGAGGCGTTGCACCGTCTTGACGAGCAGACCTTATTGCAGGTATTCGACGGCGTGCCACAATTTAAGGTATCGAAGGAGGATTTGGGTTGCTCGTTCATCGACCTCTGTGCAGAGAAGAGCGCGATCTTCCCATCGAAGGGTGAGTGCCGCAAGATGATTCAGGGCGGTGGCGTATCGCTCAACAAGGAGAAGGTATCGGATATCCAGCGCGTGGTTACTGCCGAGGATTTGATTGCCGAGAAGTACATCCTTGTACAGCGCGGAAAGAAGAACTACTATCTTGTAATTGTCGAGTAAGTGAGCAATAAACTATATACAATCGAGTTGGAAGGTATGGATTTCCATGCCTTCCACGGTTGTTATGAATTGGAGCAACAGACGGGCAGTCACTTTGAAGTGTCGTTACGCATCACAACCGAACTGGGAACGGTTGCCGAAGAGGATGATGTGACACAGGCGGTGAACTACCTGACTGTATATGAGGTGGTGCGCGAGCAGATGGGATGCACGCAACACACCATCGAGCGCGTAGCGCAAAACATTATCGACGCTCTGCACGAGCGTTTTCCGCAAATCCACGAGATGGAGTGCCGAGTAACAAAAATCGCACCTCCATTGGGCGGAAAGGTCGCAAGAGTGAGTGTCGTATTAAGAGGTTAATTTTTTCGAATGTTAGGTTATGAAGGAGCAAAACAATGATTCATTTGGTAGTAAGATTGGCGCGATATTAGTTGCCGCAGGTAGTGCAATCGGCCTCGGCAGCATCTGGCGTTTCCCATATATAGTAGGCGAAAATGGCGGTGGCGCCTTCGTTCTTCTCTATCTTATCTGTGTGCTTATACTCGGTATTCCGGTTATGATGTCGGAGTTCGCCATAGGCACCAACACCCGCAAGGGCCCCGTGAAGGCATATGCACAGTTTTCGAAGTGGTGGAAGCCGCTTGGCTACAACAGTATCATAGTAGCAACCCTGATTTCGGGCTTCTACTATATCGTTGCCGGCTGGTCGCTCTACTACTTTGTGGCATCAATTGACGGCACGCTCTACTCGGGCGAGGAGTTCCACTCCATATTCGAGAACTTTTGCGCATCGTGGCAAGAGCCGCTCTACACCGTATTGTTCATCGTATTGACACATCTCGTTGTATCTCGCGGTGTGCGCAAAGGCTTGGAGCGCACGGCAGAGTGGGTTATGCCGATACTCTTTTTGATGATGTTGGTTATGGTTGTGCGCGCAGCTACAATGCCGGGCGCATTGGAGGGTTACAAGTTCTTCTTCACGCCCGATTTCAAGAAGGCCTTCTCGGTGCATACTATCATCAGCGCCATAGGTCAGGCGTTCTTCTCGCTCTCGATCGGCTTGGGCTGTTTGATTGCCTTCTCATCATACTTCAAGAAGGGCACCAACCTCTCCACTACGGCTTGGTCGGCCTCGATGATGACATTCTTCGTGGCGATACTCTCGGGTATGATTATCTTCCCTGCAGTATTTAGCGTGGAGGGATTGCAGCCTACACAAGGCCCTACCC
>JAFZEY010000134.1 GCA_017560455.1 Alistipes sp.
CCATATTGAGGGTCATACCCTTCTCGAAGGCCACCTGGTTGATCTTTATAAACTCGATGATAAATCGAGGGGTGAAGATGCCCACCATTGCTGCGCCAAAGATAAAACCTTCGCGCTTTGCCAACTTTGTATAGCGATAGAGGGTAAACAAGATGACAAACACGGCGATGTAGCACAATGCCTCGTAAAGTTGTGTCGGATGGCGCATAGGCACTGTGTTCTCCGGCCAATTAGGATATAGGCGCATAAACTTGAAGCCCCAAGGCATTGTTGTTTCGTTGCCTACAATCTCCGAGTTGAAGAGGTTGCCGAAGCGTATCATTGCACCGCTCAACGGGGCGATGATACCGAGCTTGTCGGCTGTCCACCACACCGAAACCTTGTTCTTGCGCGAAGAGAGCCAGATGCCGATGACGATGCCTATTGCTGCTCCGTGGCTCGCAAGACCTCCATCACGGATACCTGTGATAATCTTCCAAGGGGCACTCAGATACTCCATCGGCTCGTAGAACAGACAGTGGCCGAGTCGCGCACCGATGATTGTGCCGAGTGTAATGTATAGGAATGCGGTGTCCGAAACACTCTCGGGCTTGTGCTCGCGCTTGCAGAAGTAGGACATAAGCCAACCTCCGAAGAGGAGTGCAGCTACCCAAGTTAGTGAGTACCAGCGAATTTCAAAACCAAAGAGGTTTATAAATGTGGGATTCCAATCCCAAACAACTGCCAAAAAGTTCATATCTTACAACTCAACCTTTTTGAGGGTGAAAGTAAATGTTGAGCCCACGCCCAATTCGCTACGAACTGATACGCGCTCGCCGTGACCTTCCACGATGTGCTTAACAATGGCAAGACCGAGTCCTGTACCACCCTGCTCGCGCGAACGACCTGTGTCGGTGCGGTAGAATCGTTCGAATACACGCGGTGCATCGCCCTTGGCAATGCCGATACCGTTATCCTCGACCTCAATCAAAATCTTATCGAGCATATCGCGGAAGTCGAGCTTTACCATGCCACCCTCCTTGCCGTAACGGATGGCGTTCATGATGAGGTTCTCGAGTACCTGACCGATATAGAACTTGTCGGCTGAAACCCAGAAACGCGAAGGCAGATTTTGAGAGAACTTCACATTTATAGAAATACTCTTCTTTGCCGCCTCCATCTCGCATTGATCGGCAATCTCTTTTGCAAGAGCCACGATATCAAAACTCTCGGACTTCATCATTGTCATATCGTTCTCGAGCGAAGAGATGGTGTCGAGGTCACGAATGATGTTGATCATACGATTTACGCTCTTCTCGGCACGCTCCAAGTACTTGCGGTTGATGATTTGATCATCAATGCCACCATCGAGGAGTGTCGAGATGTAGCCCTGAATGTTAAAAATAGGGGTTTTGAGCTCGTGAGCAACATTGCCGAGATACTGCTTGCGGAACTTCTCCACATCCTTAAGGCGAGCAATCTCCTTGTCGTTCTCCTCGGCCCACGATGAGAGCTCTTGCGAAATATTCTCTACGCGCTTATCCTTCAACTCGACGAGCATATCGGCGGTGTGAATATCGCGCGAAAATACCATCGAATAGATAGGTTTGAGTTTGTATGCTACATATTTTCGTATCACCCAAAGTGCAAAGAGTGAGATGCTTACGAATGTTCCGATGGTAGCAACGATAACTACCCACCACAATTTCTGTAAGTCGAGAGAAGCTAATGTTGCAACCATTGCACACACTCCTGCCACTGCACCGATAAGCCACGAACCGGCCTCCTTTGTCTTGATTTTTAACATTGTTGTATCTTAGTTAAAGGTTTATACTTATCTTGTTGTTGTCGCTATATTTATGCAAATATAGCAATCATTTCGCAAAAATCAAATACCCATAACAATTTTGCACATATTTCGCGTAAATTTGGAGGTTTGTTGCTTGATTTTTCTTGCTCGTTTTTGGGCCTTTTTTTAGGCTAAAATTAGGGCGGTGTCAGTCTCGAAATTAAACAAAAACGACAGCCCGAAAAGCTGTCGTTTTGTTGGTCGGTTGAGCGGGTTAATTGCTACCCTTCTGGGCCACTTTTATTACATGGTATTGAGGTCCCGAATAGAGCTCGACATAAAGCGTGCGAGATTGCTTTTCGTTCGGCTCTGAGAGGATTTTTATATCGTTGCTATTTCTTTGATATTCAACTTTTAACCACTTGTAAGTATTGCACTCTCTTCCATCTTCAAGAGTAGTCGTAGCACCGTTATCTCCGCTCTTGTAATCGTGTATTTCGGCGTGGGTAAAATACACCCCTTTTTCTGAGGTTACGATCATCTCTCCACCCTCATTTGTGAAGGTTACGGTTTTTGGAAAACCCAAGTCGGTTTCTTCGAATTCGCAAGCCGCGAACAGAAGTGGCAACAACAATGCGGTGATAGCTCTAAAGTACTTCATAATGTATAAATTTTTAATTATAACGATGCAAATTTACCCCCCCCGTGAAATTTCCAAATTTTTGAGTAAAAAAGTGAGCGATAGCCCCTATAAAAATTATATTTTTAATTTTACATTTTCTATTTTGATTATTGAATTCTTTTTGTTACCTTTGCGCTATGTTTTTGCAGTGCATACATAGTAACCCTCTCGTGCAGCAGCGTCAGCAACAGTCGCAGCAGCAGATGTCGGGGGAGCGTGTGCGCAGATAAAGCCGTTATAATCAGGGATTATAGCGGTTTTTTTATTTGAAAAAGGATCTTATGGGATAAGATGGGATTCGGGCTTGCGCCCTTGATAGGATGAGATAGTATACTCTTATAAACTCCTGTCCAATCCTATAAAGCGCCGTAGGTGTGCTTCCTATCAAATCCTACTGAATAGGCAAATAACAAACAATATAAAACAATACGAATTATGTTTAAGGTAGCAGTTTTGATGGGTTCGACAAGCGATTGGGATGTCATGAAGGCAGCTTGCGAGACCCTTGCAGAGTTAGGTATCGAGTATGAGAAGCGCGTTATCAGCGCACACCGTACTCCAGATTTGATGTTCGAGTATGCCAAGTCGGCACGCGAGCGCGGTATTGGCGCTATCATCGCAGGCGCGGGCGGTGCAGCACATGTTGCGGGCGTTACCGCAGCGATGACCACCGTACCGGTTATCGGTGTGCCTATTAAGACTTCGGCACTCGGTGGTTTGGATTCATTGCTTTCGATTGTGCAGATGCCTGGCGGTATTCCAGTATCGACCACAGCAATCAACGGCGCAAAGAATGCAGCTCTCATCGCAGCGTCAATCTTTGCATTGACAGATAAGGCTGTCGAGGAGAAACTCATCGCCTTCCGCAAGAAGCAGACCGAAGTTGTTCTGTCAGCTACCCTCCCCGACTTGGAGTAAAATCGTTCTGATTGGCTCTTTTCTCACCAATCGTCGGTAGCCGAAATGCTCACATAGGCCTACTATGCTGCGCTTTCAGTCTCCTAGCTTGGCGAAAAAATAGCTCAATCACCTCCGATTTTAGGAGGGGAATAAAAAGGAATTTTTAATTTTTCATTTTTCATTTGAATAACGAAGTTATGAAAAATCACCGTATATATGTCGAGAAGTATGCTCGCTTTCAGGTCGAGGCCGAGTCGCTCCGCAAGGAGTTGAACGAGAACTTGGGCTTGGCTATCGAGGAGTTGCGCGTACTCAATGTTTATGATTTGTTCGGATTCAGCGATGAGCTCGTTGAGCGTTGTTGCTACTCCGTATTTGGCGAGATTGTAACTGATACCGTATCTGATGAGTGCGACTATCAGGAGAAGAAGCACCTCGCTATCGAGTATTTACCGGGTCAGTTCGACCAGCGTGCATCGTCTGCCGTAGATTGCGTTCACTTGTTGGAGCCTGCGGCTGAGGTGAAGATTCGCTCGTCACGCCTCTACATCTTCGATGAGGGCGTCAGCGAGGAGTCTATGGCGAAGATTAAGCGCTACCTTATCAACGCTGTGGAGTCTCGCGAGAAGGATTTAACTATTTTGTCTGACGCTGAGCAGGCCGATATTAAGCCGGTGCCTGTACTCGAGGGCTTCATCGAGATGAAGGAGGAGGATCTGGCACCATACTGCAAGGAGAATGGTTTGGCAATGAATGCTGACGACTTGCGTTGCGTGGTTGAGTACTTCAAGAGCGAGCAGCGCAACCCTACACAGACCGAGTTGCGTATCCTCGACACCTATTGGAGTGACCACTGCCGTCACACAACCTTTACCACCGAGATCGAGGAGGTTAAGATTGACGAGTCGTTCATGAAGAGCGAGTTCGAGACCGCTTTGGCAGAGTTTGGCGTAATGCGTAAGGAGCTTGGTCGCGAGCAGAAGTCGCTCTGCTTGATGGAGTTGGCAACCATCGGTGGCCGTTATCTCCGCAAGATTGGAAAGTTGGACGATATGGAGGTGAGCGAGGAGAACAACGCTTGCTCTATCTTTGTTGATGTAGATATCGAGGGCCAGAAGGAGAAGTGGCTCTTGCAGTTCAAGAACGAAACCCACAACCACCCTACCGAGATTGAGCCGTTTGGTGGTGCTTCGACCTGCTTGGGTGGTGCAATTCGTGACCCACTGTCAGGTCGTGCCTATGTATATCAGGCTATGCGTGTAACCGGTGCCGGCGATATATATAAAGGTATAGACGAGACTATGGAGGGCAAGTTGCCACAGCGTATTATTTCGCGCAAGGCAGCAGCCGGCTACTCGAGCTATGGAAACCAGATTGGTCTTGCTACAACCCATGTTCGCGAGATTTTCCACGATGATTATGTAGCAAAGCGTTTGGAGGTGGGTGCCGTTGTAGGTGCTGTTAAGGCTGCGGATGTTCGCCGCGAGAGCCCTGCACCGGGTGATGTAGTCCTCTTGCTTGGTGGTCGCACAGGTCGTGACGGTATAGGTGGAGCTACCGGTTCATCGAAGCAGCACACTACCGCTTCGTTGGAGGAGTGCGGCTCGGAGGTGCAGAAGGGAAATGCCCCTGAGGAGCGCAAGATTCAGCACTTGTTTCGCCGTGGCGATGTAACTCGTTTGATTAAGAAGTCGAATGACTTTGGTGCGGGAGGTGTATCGGTTGCTATTGGTGAGTTGACCGACGGCTTGGATATCTACCTTGATCGCGTACCTGTAAAGTATAACGGATTGAATGCTACCGAGTTGGCTATTTCAGAGTCGCAGGAGCGTATGTCCGTAGTTGTTGAGAAGAAGGATGTGGAGGCTATGGTAGCCCTCTGTCATGAGGAGAATGTCGAGGTTACCCATGTAGCCGATGTTACCGATACTCGCCGTATGCGTATGTTCTACAAGGGCGAGAAGGTGGCAGACCTCAAGCGCGAGTTTATCGACTCGGCAGGTGCTCCACACTATACGAAGATTACTCTCGGCGCAGTTTCGGAGAACAACCCATTCCACCGCGAGGTAGAGGGTACAACCGTGCGCGAGAAGATGTTTAACAACTTGCAGGATAAGAATGTATTGTCGCAGCGCGGCTTGTGCGAGATGTTCGACTCTACAATCGGTCGCTCAACCGTCTTGATGCCGTTTGGTGGTAAGACCCAGCGTACCGAGACCCAGGTTTCGATGCAGACCTTGCCTGTACGCTATGGTAAGACCTCGACAGCGAGTGTTATGGCGTTCGGTTTCAACCCATATATCTCGGCGTGGTCGCCATATCACGGTGCAGAGTACGCTGTGATTGAGGCTATCGCAAAGGTGGTGGCTTCGGGTGCTTCATACGAGAAGATGCGCTTTTCGTATCAGGAGTACTTCGAGCGTATGACCGATGCTCGCTCGTGGGGCAAGCCTATGTCGGCATTGCTCGGTACTATCCGCATGCAGAAGGCGTTCGAGTTGCCATCAATTGGAGGTAAGGACTCGATGAGTGGTACATTCCAGAATATCAATGTACCTCCAACCCTTATCGCATTCGGTATCACTACCCTCGATGCTCGCAATGCTATCAGCCCAGAGTTCAAGGAGGCAGGCAATGGCTTGTACCTCGTTAAGCATAACCACAATGCCGACTACACTCCAAATACCGAGGAGTTGAAGGCAAACTTCAAGAAGGTTACAGAGGATATTCACAAGGGCAATATCGTTTCGGC
>JAFZEY010000135.1 GCA_017560455.1 Alistipes sp.
CATCTCCACTATATCGCACAATTGGAGCAGGAGACCAGAGAGCGGAGCCGAGCTGCTCTCATAGAGAATATGGTTCTCTACAATGAGATTATGCTTGTGGATAATCTCGGTCGCAAGGAGCAGTTTTCCGTAATATTGCAAGAGATGTATTATGGTATGACGCTCGACAAAGCAGTACTTCACTACAATGCCGACGACCTATACCGTGCAGTCGAACGAATGAAACAGCGCATCGACACGGTCGGCTTTGCTCATAACAACCTGCGACCTGCAAACATCCTTATCTGCAAGAGCGGTGTAGCACGACCACTGCGATATTGGTACGCCAAGTGGCAAAACTTTGCAGACAATGATATCTCGACAACCCTCGCTCTAATCGAGGAACATAGGGGTATCGGTACTCATCCGCTTATACAAGTCCCGGCCGAAGAGGAGTGCGAGGATAGACCTCGCGAGCACGATGGGATAACGCGACTCTGCAAATGTGGCTATTATGGCTTTGTGGATAGTGATGGTCATAATATCACACCCTTTACCTACTCGTGGGCAAGTGATTTCCAAGAGGGGCGTGCCATAGTTGCCAAACATGGTAAGATGGGAGCCATCGACCACAATGGCGCGAAGGTGATACCCGTGGCTTATAGCCACTTGGAGTTCGATATTGATACGGGTACATTCACCGCCATACAAGGGAAGTATCGCTATCTTCTCGACTACAATGGCAAGAGAATACGCCGTGCAGAGATTGAGCACCACGAAGAGGTGGTGGCGGAATAAGAATGGGGTTGTCCAACTCGAAAGTTGAGCAACCCCATTTTTTTGTAGAAGCCGTAGGAGCTATCCTATCGGATTGAAATCCTCCTTACCCACGCCACAGACAGGGCAGGTCCAATCCTCGGGGATATCCTCGAATGCAGTGCCCGGAGCGATACCGCTATCGGGATCACCTACTGCGGGATCATAAATCCACGCACATACGGTACAAACATACTTCTTCATAGTTCAAAAATTATAGTATTAAAGTTCATCATCTATCACCTATCGGAGTGCCACCTCAGTCGAGCCGATCATATTTCCGTTCATATACAACTCGATTTTGTAGGTACCTGGGATGAAGCCGCTACCCTTGTAGAAGATACTTACATCGACATCCTCGTTCTGGTAGTCAATTTCACGCGATGCCGAGTAGCCCTTCTTCACGCCTTGGTAGGTGAAGGTCGGCATTGCATCGGTCGAGAGCAGATAACCATCCGGTGAAGTGATGCAGAGGTAAACCGGTCTATTACCAGACGAAGCGAGCTCGTTGGCACCTATTGTGAAGTCTACGCGCAAAGTTGCAGCGTTCTTAACACGGGTAATCTCCTTGTCGTTGGCGTTCAAAGGAACGATAGAGATATTGCGTGCACGAAGCACCGAGCCTTGCTGCACCTTATTCTGCAACTCTGATGCGCGCTCCTCGGCAACATCGGCACGAAGATTTGCGGTAGAGATCTCCTTACGCAACGACACATTCTCGCCGATAACCTTCTTGTTGATGGTGTTGAGCGAGTCGATTTGACGAAGGTAGTTCTTCATCACGGCACGCAATGTACCAACCTCCTTCTGGTAGGCCTTGAGCTTGTTATAGTTGAAACGACGCTCGCGCTTGAGCTGCTCGACCATCTCGTTAGCCTTTGCCAACTGTGCGGCGATAGTATCGTTCTGATACTTCAAGTTATCGTACTCGCTGATGAGCGATGTAAGGTTACTCTGAATAGTATCGCGGTCTGCCTGCAACAACCTGTAATCCTCCTGCTGCTGGCGGTTGAGGTTGAAGTACAACACCGACAAACCGGCCAAGATGATGGCAAGCAAAATTATTACAACACGATAGCCTCGAAGCGACTTCTTGACCGCCTCATTCTCCTCCTTTTCGTAGTCGTAACCCTCCTCAGGATTGTACTCATACTTATTCTCTTCCATAACTTTTTACTGTTTTTAAATATTTGTTCGCAAATATAGTTATTTTATCTTGCTTTTCAATGGGTGGCGCAAACCTTCATAGCGGCGAAGGTAGGCTCTAATCTCTCCGACACGCACCGGCGAAGCGAGCATAACGGGAATTTTATTCTCATCGTTGGTTATCCAGATGAAGAACTCCGTGCCGTCGGTGAACGAAAACTCCTCCGAAGAGCCAAGCGTGCAGGCAAACTTCATCGTGTCGAAATTTCCCATCTTCGGCACCTTCAACTCCTCACGACCGATATAGCGATAGCGAAGGTGGCGAATGGTATCCTCCAAAATCATATCGAGGTGGCGATGTTCGCCCTCGCGGAACGACTCCAAATCGACAGAGCGAAGGTTAAAGTAGAGCGACACGGCATCCATACTCTCAGGCGTCAAGTCCATCGTCTTGGTGCGGGGTGTACGCTGTTTTTTCTGCGACCAGGTATGGACCTTCATCGCCTCCCAATCGTAGTCGTAGTGGCTGCGGAAGGTATATTTATCCTCCTTCAAGTCGCTCTCGAAGCGCTCGGTGCGAAGTGTCTGCTTATCGACCCAAATATTGTAGGTATCGTTCATATCGAAGAACCATCTAAAGAACGGCAGCGTGCGACCATTACCCGTAACACGATAGACCTCCTTGCCTGCAAGAGTGTCGGTGCGTGTCTCCACCGTAACCTCACCTGCCTCGATATTCGGCACCAGCTTGGCACGGTAGGCGGCACGATAGTACAACAGCTCACCCTCCTGAAAGACCTGTGCAGAGGCGGTCGTCGCCACTACAACGAGAAGCAACGCAAATATCACACCTTTCACAACTCTTTTCATACAGTATAAACGCATCAGCCCATCTTTATATTATGAAATCTCCGAAAAATCGGTCTTATGCACAGGGGCATACCTGTCGCGCAGCTCGCGCAACGAGAGGTGCTCCGCGTGCGAAAGTTCGGCGTCGACACCCAATATCGCTATGGCTAACTCTTGTGCCAACTGCAAAATCTGATTGTCGTAGGTCGGATTGGCAATCTTCAAATCGAAGGCCTCTCCACTCTGCATCGTACCATTTATGTCGCCCGCACCTCGCAACTTCAAATCGAGTTCTGCCAACTCAAAGCCATCAGTTGTCTGACACATCGCCTCCAAGCGCTTGCTCGACTCCTTCGAGAGTTTCTCGTCGGACATCAGCACACAATATGACTGCTCCGAGCCACGACCTACACGACCACGCAACTGGTGTAGCTGCGCCAAGCCGAAACGCTCGGCCGACTCGACGACGATAACCGAGGCATTTGGCACATCAACACCCACCTCGATAACCGATGTAGCAACGAGAATATGCGCCTGGCCACTCTTAAATTCGGCCATCGCCTGCTCCTTATCCTCGGGCTTCATCTTGCCATGACACACCGCCACACGATACTTCGGCAACGGAAAGTCGCGCACAATGGCATCGAAACCCTCCTGCAAGGAGAGGTAGTCCATCTTCTCGGACTCCTTGATAAGTGGATAGACCACATATATCTGCCTTCCTCGCGCAATCTGACTGCGCATAAAGTTCTGCAAGGTCAATCGGCCCGACTCGTAGTAGTGGTAGGTCTTTATCGGCTGACGACCGGGAGGTAAACCCTTAATAACCGACACATCCAAATCGCCATACAAGGTCATCGCCAATGTTCGCGGAATAGGCGTAGCGGTCATCACAAGGATATGAGGCGGTTGTTCATTCTTGGTCCACAACCTCGCACGCTGCTCC
>JAFZEY010000136.1 GCA_017560455.1 Alistipes sp.
ACCATACGACTAGTAACAGTCTGAGCCTCAATCTTTGGGAGTGAAACAACAATCTCCTCTTGCTTTGCGGTTTGCTTCGAACTGCACGACACCATCGCTACAGCAGCAACCACAAACATCGAATTCAAAATAATCTTCTTCATAGTCTATATATATATTTTTGTTATTTTTTACTTATCTCCGTATCTCTTCTCGTACATCGACTTATACTCGCCGATATAGCTGTGATTACTCTTCACCTCGTGATTGCCCAAAATCTTATCGAGCGAAATCTTCGCCACGAGGAAGTTGTAGATTGCGCTATTGCGACCCAACTCCGCCTGAGTAAGTTGCAACTGCGAGTTATCGACATCAACCAATGTTCCGCGACCAACCTCGTAACGCTTAACGGCAATCTCGTAACCACGCTTTGCCTGACCTACGGTAGCAGCTGCCGCCGAGAACTTCTTAACATTGGTCTGCATATTGTTCAACGACTGCACCACAGCCACCTGCAACTGGCGCTCGGCATTCTCTCTCTGCAACTTCAAGTTCGAGAGGTTGAGGTTCGCCTGACGAGTAGCGGCACGGCGCTGCAAGCCTGCGAAGATAGGGATATTCAACTGCACACCCGCATACGAATATGGGTTCCAAGCCTTACCCTGGAAGAACTTACCATCGTTACCGAGTGCAGTGTAGAGGTATGCCGCATTGATAGACAAGGTTGGAACATTTGCCAACTTTGTAATTTTGAGTGCGCTCTCCAACATATCCTCCTGAATAGCCAACTGCTTCAACGACGAGTTGTTCGAGAGGTCGAGCTGGTCGAGTGTATGAGCGTAGTTCATCTGCGCCTCGTAGTCAGCCAACGAACCGACAACATCAATATTCTTCTTGAGGTCGATACCGAGCAAAGCCTTCAACTGCCACAACGCCAAGACAACGCTATTCTGTGCCTCGATAAGATTTGGCACTGCATTCTGCACCGACACATTCGAAGAGATGTAGTCGTACTCCGACACCGAGCCTACATCGTAACGCTTCTTGATATTTTTGTTATTCTCCACAGCATTATCGTAGACACGCTGATAAACCACCTGCGACTCCTTTGCCAGCAACACCGAGAAGTAGGCCTTCGACACCTGCTCGATCATATCGATCTGCGACGAGCGAGCCTTCTCGATCGAGAGCACTACATCTGCCACCGACACCTTCAAGCTCTCCCACAACTGCGCATTCACAACAGGCATCGAAGCGGTAACACCTCCATTGAAAGAGTTGTCGCTACCAACCTTGATAGTCTGAGTCTGACCACCGATACCCATACTCATTGTCTGCTTCTCGATGACACGCTGATACTGCGCCGTAGCATCGAAACGCGGATAGAGCGAAGAGTAGCTCTCCTGCTTTGCGTAACGCTTAATCTCAATTTCCTGCTCTGCAACCTTGATTGTAGGCGACTCGCTCAAAGCGATTTGAAGCGCCTGCTCCAATGTCAAGGTTAAAGCCGACTGCTCCGTGCTCTGAGCCACGGAGGTCAGCGACAAGGCGATAAAACCTAAAAATAAACCAAGTTTTTTCATCTTACCAATTATATATTATGTTATCTATTTTTCCTTCATCTTCTCGGCAATGTAAACATCAATCTGCTCCACACCCTTCAAGGTAGCAATACCACGGAAGAAATTCACAATCGTATAGCGGAATGCATCCTGCTCGGTAACACCATTAGGCAACACCAAACGACCCTGTCGTCGCATCAAACCCATCGAAGTATAGTAGAACATCGTTATCGAGAGGTCTATATTTACACTCTCGGCAACCAAACCCTCCTTCACCAAAAGAGTCAGTTTCTCGCGCAACATCGCCAAGCCGTAATCTCTGTTTTCGGTCATTATGCGCTCATACAACTCGGGGTAGAACTTTGCCAAGTTCTCCATAATACGCTTGCGCACAGCCGAACGGGCCATCATATTATCGAATATCTCGAACAGTGCCGGAATACCCGTCTGCAACAGATTGGCACTCTTCTGCACCTCCTGAGCCTCGTTCTGGAAAAGATGCTTGATGCTATGGTAGAGCAGTTCCTGCTTATCGCCGAACATCTCGTAAAGAGTTCGCTTCGACATCGCCAAATCGCGCGCCAAGTCATCCACTCGTAACGACTTAACACCCAACTCGGCAATCATCTCTGCCGCGCGTTTGATAATTTGTTCTCTGCTTGCCATACTTTTTCGCATTTTACAACGGTGCAAAGATAGTTAGAAAACTCGAAAGAACAAAAAAGTTTTCAAAGTTTTTTCTCTCGCATAATGTTGTTTTTCTCGCCTAAAGGCGAAAATGCCCAGTTTCACCATTTACCACAACGATATAACGGCTGCAGCGAGAGAATTATTGTGGCTGAAAATATGAAAAAGTTGCCAAAAGTCGCCCTATTTGAAAACTTTTATTGTATCTTTGTACAAACACTACAACCTTAAAAACTTTACGATTATGAAAAAACTTATGCTTGGTGTATTGGCAATGGCGTCATTCGTCGTAACATCGTGCAACCAGGCACAGAAAAACGAACCGACAATGAAGATTTCGAAGATTAATCTGACCGACCGCACCATCGATGAGGTCTTTGCAACCATCAGCCCCGAGAAGATTGCTTGCTGCAACTGGGCAGAGGAGTACCCATACGCCCCTGAGGTATCGTTTAAGATGTTCCACACGGGAGATAAACTCTATCTTCGTTTCGATGTTGCAGAACAATACACCGCAGCGCGTGTAACGGAGGATAATGGCAGGGTTTGGACCGATTCGTGTTGTGAGTTCTTCTTATCGCTCGACGGCAAGGCTTACTACAACATCGAGACATCGTGCATAGGCCATATGCTCGTTGATTATCACCCGACCGGTACAAGTGATAAAATCCGCGCCGGAGAGGAGATTTTCTCGCAGGTGGAGCGTATCAGCACACTCGGCACCGAGCCTTTCGAGGAGCGCGTAGGCGACAATCGTTGGTCGCTGACCTTGATATTGCCACCGGCGGTGATGCACCAGCACAACATCGAGAGTTGGGATGGTTTGAAATTGACCGCAAACCTCTATAAGTGCGGCGACAACCTCTCGCACCCACACTTCCTATCGTGGAAACCGATAGTATTACCGAAGCCGCGTTTCCACTGCCCGGAATTTTTCAAACCTATAGAGATGGAATAGAGCTATCTGAAGAGCATTGCGTGAAGCGACACCATCGCCCCGTCTGCCGTATGCAGCAACCAGCGCATCGCGGAGCTGTGACGGCGATTACGCCTCTGCCAATGCGATAGCAAATCGACTTTGAGGAGATTGTTGACAGGCACAGCAATCTCCTCAATTTTGCATTGTGCCACAAGGCGCATCAGGCGCACATATACGAGTTCGAAATCGGAATTTTTGAAGGCCTCATCACCCATTGCGAGCAGGTACTTTCGGAATACGATACGCACTCTGTCGGCCACGACATTGCGCAGAAAGCGGGCACGCTCCGCAGAGTAGAGCATCCACTCGTTCACGATAAAGTATTGCGCCATAGCCTCCGTCACCGCCACAAGCTGCGACAGACTGCGCATCTGCACCTTCACATCCATTGTCTGACCCTCGCGCGAAGTGTTGTAACGATAGAGCGGAATATCGGCAAAAGCCACACTCTTGATCCCAAACAGCGGATAGAAAACCCACTCCTGGTCGGTATATGATATGCCCTCGCTCTGACGATAGTTCATCTGTCGCAATAGCTCTGTGCGATAGCATACTCCGTGCATCATAAAGAAGCGTATAACTCCATCCGACAATATCTTATCGGCATCGTACGCCTTGCCATATTCGTAGGCCTTCTTCGCGTAGATGTTATACTCTACCCTGCGCTCTCTGCGACCTCCTACCTCGACAAACGGAGTAACCACCATATCGACACCCCTCATCTTACGCAGGAAGTCGATAAACTCCGCCACACGAGAGCCGTCGAACGAGTCGTCGGCATCGAGGATTTTGACATATTCGCCATGCGCCAACGGCAACGCCGCATTTATGGTCGAGCCGTAGTTGCCATTCGGCTTATCCACAACCCTTACCGTACCCGCATATCGCTCGGCATACTGCTTGGCAATACGCAGTGTCTTATCCTTACTGCCATCATTCACAACGATAATCTCAACCATTGCCAACGACGGTGTACGAAGCACCGACTCGACACACTGTGCGAGATAATCCTCCATATTGTAGGCGGGAACTATTATCGAGAGTAGTTTCATTTTTCCTTTGTTGTATCAAACGACAATTTATAAGGTGCGTGGTTCTCCTGCTCCTCCTCGGGCAGTACAGCGCGAAGATTTGGATAGTGGTGACGCAGATATGACTCCACATTTCGCGGCGCCTTCACCACCATACCCCCAAACTCCATATCGACCGTATTTTCGATATCAACCCTCGGGATTTGATCCTTAGGCATACGCACGATATTCACGCGCTCGGTATTCCACGAATTATATCGACCCAACACCTTTGTCATCTTCCGATATATCGCCTCGCGCGACATCAGCGACACCACCGCACGAATTGCCGCACAGCCAATCCACGACTTGGGCAGAGGGGTATCAATCTCACACTCTCCACAGTGCCTCCACAACCATATCTCTTTGCCCATAAAGCAGTTGATCCAGAACTTAGCCGAGAAGCGATGCAGTTTTTCGAGCAATACATTATCGGGAATACGGTCATACGGAAAGATATCTACAAATATGCCGTGATGAATATCCATATTACGCCAAACCTCCTCCACAAAGAGGGTGTTATTGCACTTGATCTTTGCAAAGTAGAACGGAGTATTCTTCTCCGTACCAAACCACTCGAGGAAATACTCCTTCGAGAGATGTGCAGGGGCTTCACGCAGGAAACGCTCGTAGTTTTCGCGCGTCATTCCCACATCTATATCGTCATCCCAAGGTATTATACCCTTATGGTAGAGCGCACCGATAGCCGAGCCTCCCAGGATAAAGTAGGGAATATCGCACACCTCGCAGACACGAATAACCTCGGCCAGCGCACGATACAACTCCTCGTGAAGTCGCTCCAAATCCTCCTTTGCGTACTTCATACTACCCTACTGCACCAATAAGTTACAACCTCTGATATCGCTCTGCGCAATGCGACCTTCGATGCGGAACGAGCCGTCATCGTAGCGCACGCCCATATCCTCCGTAGCGATAAAAGCACACGAAGAGCGATTTGCCAAATCTATAATATCCAGACCACCTCTGCGACCGACCTTTAATCGAACAAAGGGATTATTTACATCCCTCACCAAGACCTTCATCCACTTCGGGGTGCGGAACACGCCATCGCCAAAGGAGTAGGCCTGCGACATGAGTTCGGCCATACCATACTCCGAGTGTATCTTCTCGACGCCGAATGCCGAGCAGAGAATATTATGCAACTCGCTCTTTGCCAACTCCTTGCGTTTGCCCTTCATACCGCCAGTCTCCATAACCACCGTATGGTCGAGCTTTGGCGCATAGTTCTCGGCCAAGTCGAGCAGTGCGTAAGTCACACCCAAGAGAATCTTCGGATTGTGGTCGCGTGACATATCGTTGAGGAGTTTTTCGTAGTCGTGCAAATAGAAACCTCCCCCACCACATTTGGCGAGTAGTTTATCGACCATATAGACCAACGAAGAGCCCTCGCGCTCGAGGTACGAAGGCAACAAGGCGTATATGCTACACTCCTTCTCATCGCCATAGAATTGACGGAACGCCTCGGTAAAAGCACGCTCATAGAGAGCAAGATCCTCGACATAGTGGCGCGACTGCGTCATACCCGTAGTAGCACTCGAGGTAAAGACCATCTCGGGCTCACCTTCGCCACAATAGACCTTGTGTGACTTGAATATCTCGATTGGCAACATCGGAATATCCTCTATACGCGTCACATCACCAGGCTCCACACCGAGCAGATGCACATACTCCGCATAGGGGGCACAATGCTCCGCCTGATGGCGAAACAGGCTCAACGCCTCGCGCTCAAACTCCGCATCGGAGCGTATAGAAAATATTTCGTTGTATCGTTCCACAAAACAAAGGTACTAAAAAAGTTTAGAAGTGACAACTATCTCCCAGATAAATCTCTCGACAATCATGCCGAGAGCAAAAAGGCAAGTCCTCCCGATAGTGGTATTTAGTTGTAGTTGCTATTCAGATACTCCTGCACCGTAAAGTCGGTCTTACACGGCGTAATTCCCTCTGCCACATACTCGTTGGTATGCTGCATAGGTTTGCCCTCAAGAAGACACGAGGAGATAAAGAGCTTAATCTCATCGTGATTATCCGTCATCGGCGAAAGGGCCAAATCGTGGTCGCGATAGTGTGCCGAATGGAAGTAGTAGCTCGCACCGAGATTGTGCAACTGCTCGGCAATATAGTCCGAGCCATAGAATCCCGTAGCGAGGATTGTCGCCTTGCGATATGGTACATTTCTGTCGGCATTGCCGTGGAAGAACATCACAGGACAAGGTTTGCTGTCCCAATCAGGCTCTCCAAGCACCGAGTATATCGCTCCAGCAAAGGCGATAACGCCTGCGAAGTTAAACTCCTCGGGCACGACACTTGCCAAGCGCGAACGATTTGCGATATTATTCTCGGCCTGCAACACCGCAATAGCACCAGCACTCGATCCGCTCGCCACGATAAACGAGGTATCGATGCCCATCTTCGCGCCATTATCGATAAGATATCGTGTTGCTCGCAGCACATCCTCTGCAGCATAATTCACCGAGCGATACATTGTCCATGCACCCTCCAACGGTCCAACCTCTTTGGTGCTGTCGAGGGTGTAGGCCATACCGAGTCGATAATCTACCGACACGACATCAAAGCCCTGAGCCATAAGCATCTTGAAATAGGGCATATAGCGTGCATCGGCACGATTTCCATGCGAGAAGCCACCGCCAAATGCAAACAAAACGCAAGGGTGAGTTCCCTCACCCTCGGCGCGATAGTGGTCGAGATACAATGGTTTCTCACCCTCTGCAAAGCAGTATGTTGTCGGTGTTGTTTGTGCCATTGTTGTCGCCATTGTCATAATCAAAACTAAAAATAGTAAGAGTCGTTTCATAATTTATACTTAACCCCAAAAATCGTTATTCAGGCCAAAATCACAACAAGCCACTACTTGTACTTTACGCCCCAAAGCTGTTGCATTCGCTCGGCTATGCGCTGCTCGGTCTGATTGTCGATATTTGGATGGTAAAATTGCGTCCCCTTTAAACTATCGGGCATAAACTCCTGCTCCACAAAGTTTCCCTTGTAGTCGTGAGCATACTTATACCCCTTACCATACCCCTCCTCGCTCATCAGCCCGGTAACCGCATTGCGTAAGTGCAGCGGCACAGGGCGCAGATTGGTATCCTTCTGCACGAAGGCAAGAGCCTCATTTATCGCCATATAGGCCGAGTTGCTCTTTGGCGAAGTGGCAAGATATATGGTTGTCTCGGCAAGTGTTATACGCGCCTCGGGCATACCAATCTTGTGGACCGTATCGAAGCATGCATTTGCCAAGAGCAATGCATTAGGGTTTGCCAGACCGATATCCTCCGAAGCGAGAATCACCAATCTTCGCGCTATAAATCGCGGTTCCTCACCTCCTGCCAACATTCGTGCCAAGTAGTATATCGCAGCATTCGGATCGCTACCACGAACACTCTTTATAAAGGCCGAGATAACATCGTAGTGCTGCTCGCCATTCTTGTCGTATAGGGCAATATTCTGCTGCAACACCTCTGTAACGAGGCTATCCGTAATCGTCAAATCACCATCACGCGAAGAGGTTATAATATCGAGAATATTCAACAACTTTCGAGCATCGCCACCCGCAAAACGGAACAGGGCCTCGTTCTCCTCCACCTTGATATTGCGCTGTTTCAGTTCCTCATCGCTTGCAAGCGCGCGGTTGAGCAGGCAGTGCAAATCCTCATCCTGCATCGAACGCAGAGTATAGACCTGGCAACGACTCAAAAGTGGCGAGATAACCTCGAACGACGGATTTTCGGTGGTGGCACCTATCAGTGTTATAATGCCCTGCTCCACAGCACCCAAGAGCGAATCCTGCTGCGACTTATTGAAGCGGTGTATCTCATCGATAAAGAGTAACGGAGTCTTTGCCGAGAAGAACTTCTGATTCTTGGCCGACTCGATAACCTCGCGCACCTCCTTCACCCCCGAAGTGACAGCCGAAAGGGTATAAAACGGTCTTTCGAGTGCATTAGCAACGATACGGGCAAGCGTAGTCTTACCAACACCCGGAGGGCCCCATAATATAAACGACGGAACATTTCCGGCCTCGATAAAGCGGCGGAACACACCACCCTCTCCAACGAGGTGCTGCTGACCAATATAATCGTCAAGTGACTGAGGGCGAAGCCTCTCTGCTAATGGAATGGACATAACTATTAACGGAAAGCGAAAAACAGAAAACTATTTTTCTGCTCGCCTTTTATTACTTACTAGTTTTTAGTTTACTCTCTTAGTTTATTGTATGTTTCGATAGCCTCTTTAAGCACTCGAACAGCCTTTCGAAGCTCATCTTTTTCAAGCACATAGGCAATACGCACCTCGGTCTTACCCAAGCCCGGCTCCGAGTAGAAGCCCGAAGCAGGAGCCAACATCACGGTTGCACCCTCATACTCGAACTCACGCAAACACCACTCGCAGAACTTGTCGCTATCGTCGATAGGCAATCGCGCAATGGTATAGAATGCACCCATAGGCACAGGCGAATAGACGCCCTCAATCTTGCCAAGCTCCTCCATAAGGCAGTCGCGACGAGCGATATACTCCTTGTAGGTATGAGCCGTATACTCCTGCGGTGCATCGATCGAGGCCTCCGCAACAATCTGACCAAGCAATGGTGGCGACAAACGAGCCTGACAGAACTTCATAACGGTAGCACGCAGGGCCTTATTCTTTGTAACCAAAGCACCGATACGAATACCGCAAGCCGAGTATCGTTTCGACATCGAGTCTATCATCACCACATTCTCCTCGATACCCTCCAAATGGCAAGCCGAGGTGTAAGGCTGATCGGTATATGCAAATTCGCGATACACCTCATCAGAGAAGAGGTAGAGGTCGTGCTTCTTGACCAAATCGCGAATGCGATTCAACTCCTCGCGAGTGTAGAGGTAGCCGGCAGGGTTGCTCGGGCTACAGATCAAAATACCGCGAGTACGCTCATTAATCATCTCCTCGAACTTCTCAATCGAAGGCAATGCAAAACCATCGTCAATAAATGACGGAATAGGACGAATTACCACACCCGACATAAGTGCAAGCGACTTATAGTTGGCATAAGCAGGCTCCGACATAATAACCTCTTCACCCGGATTAAGGCACGACATAAAGGCAAGCATAAGTGCTTCCGAGCCACCCACCGTAATAACGATATCGTCAGCCGTTACATCGATTTGGAACGTCTTGTAGTAATTGACCATCTTCTCGCGCAACGAGAGGAATCCGTCACTCGGACTATACTCCAACACTTCTCGTTTAATGCTTCTAACCGCCTCGATAGCCGACTCAGGGGTCTTGATATCGGGCTGTCCGATATTGAGGTGATATACCTTTATGCCTCGTTGTTTAGCAGCCATTGCATATGGAGCAAGTCTGCGAATAGGAGACGATGGCATCTCCATACCGAGTTTTGAAATGTTAGGCATAGTAGTTTGAAGTTTTAAGTGTTAGTTTTTCTGTTAATTTTAAGTCTTGGTTGCTACAAAAATATGAATAATTTTTTAATTTTTAATTTTTAATTCTCAATTTATTGTTACCTTTGTATAATAAAAATAGATATATGTGTTATGGAGAGCAAGAATAATCTCTATTGCGTTATTATGGCAGGTGGCATAGGCACCCGTTTTTGGCCTGAGAGTCGCAAGAGCAAACCGAAACAATTTCTCGATATATGCGATACGGGAAAGTCATTTATCCGTATGACATACGAGCGTTTTGCCAACCTCGTACCCACCGAGAATTTTCTTGTTGTAACCAATGCACGATACAAGGATCTCGTCTTGGAGCACATACCCGAGCTTGCACCTCAGCAGGTGCTGTGCGAGCCTATCGGTCGTAATACTGCACCTTGTATCTGCTATGCAGCATATCATCTGCGCAAGAGCAACCCGAATGCCACGATGATCGTAACACCGTCGGACCACCTCATTCTCAATGAGGCTGGCTTCCGCTCCATCATCAATGACGCCATCGCATTCACGGCCGACAACAACGCCCTGATGACTATCGGCATCACCCCTTCTCGACCAGAGACGGGCTACGGCTACATTCAAAAGAGCGATAGCAGTCTCCTCTCTCGCGTAAAATGTTTCACCGAGAAGCCTCACTTGGAGCTTGCACAGCTCTTCGTGCAGTCGGGTGAATTCCTTTGGAATTCGGGCATCTTCGTATGGAAGGTAAAGGATATTATCGAAGCGGTAACAAAATATCTCCCCGAGCACCACGCGCTCTTTGACGGTGCAGCCGATAAGCTTGGCACCGCAGAGGAGGCAACGGCGATAGAGAAGGTCTTTGCCGAGTGTCGCGCCATATCCATTGACTATGGCGTTATGGAGAAGGCAGACAACGTATATGTTCGCTGTGGCGATTTCGGCTGGAGCGATGTTGGCACCTGGGGCTCACTATATCAGCTCTCGCGTAAGGATAAATATGCAAATGTAAAGCCTAAAACGGGTTGTTATACATACGAAACACGCTCTTCCATTATCTCGTTACCGAAAGATAAGGTGGCCATTATCAACGGTCTGCGTGACTATATCGTGGTTGATACGGAGGATGTGCTTCTCATCTGCCCACGCAACGACGAGCAAAACATCAAGAAGTACATCGATGAGGTAAAGTACAAAACGGGAGATAAATATATCTAAAACGAAGAAGTGAAAACAGAAAACAAAAAACTATATAGTGCTTTTTTAGACTCTGCAGGAGTGACTACCGACTCTCGAAAAATCGAGGTCGGCGCGCTCTTTTTTGCACTGCACGGAGCCTCGTTCGATGGTAACGACTACGCCATTCAATCGCTCGAGAAGGGGGCATCGGCAGCGGTGATAGACCGCGAGGATATCCTCCGCAACAATCCTCAACACGCCGAGCGACTGATTCTTGTAGAGGACACCTTGCAGGCATTGCAGGCGTTGGCACAGGAGCATCGTCGCCGCTTGGCAATTCCTATTGTGGCTATTGCGGGCAGCAACGGCAAGACTACCACAAAGGAGCTCGTATCGCGCGTATTGGCCGAGCGTTTCGAGGTAACGACAACAAAGGGTAACCTCAACAACCATATCGGCGTACCACTCACACTCCTATCGATGAACTCCGACACGGAGTTTGGTGTGGTAGAGATGGGCGCAAGCGCACAAGGTGAGATAGCACTCCTCTGCTCGATTGCCGAGCCTAACTACGGCATATTGACAAATATCGGATTGTCGCACCTCGAAGGTTTCGGAGGTGTGGATGGCATCCGCAAGGGCAAGGGAGAGTTGTTCGACTTCCTCAACGAGAATGGCGGTCGCGCCTTTGTTCCGCAGGAGGATGGCGTATTGTGCGAGATGGCTGCAGCAAGAGAAGATATGGCCGTAGAGTACTACTCACGCTCGATAGCCGAGGGTTTTCGCAGCAACCTTACGGGCGACTACAACCGCTACAATATTGCTGTTGCGGTGGAGGTTGGTCGCTATTTCGATATCGACGATGAGCGCATAGCCGAGGCTATACTATCATTCACGCCCGACAACAACCGTTCGCAAGCCGTAGAGACCGAGCACAACCGCCTGGTGGTCGATTGCTACAACGCCAACCCTTCGAGTATGGAGGTGGCATTGGACAATATCGCAACGATGGAGTCGGAGAAGAAGGTCTTAATCTTGGGCGATATGCTCGAACTCGGCGAGTGGAGTGGCGAGGCACACCAAAACATCTTGCGCAAAGCCGATAAGGTAGCCGGGGAGATTATCCTCGTAGGTGGCGAATTTGCAAAAGCCTACGCTGCCGTAAATGAGGAGTTGGAGAGCAGCTATGCCCTCTACCCTACAACCGCCGAGGTATTGATCGCACTCGACAGAGAGCCTATCCGCAATGCTCTCATACTTTTGAAGGGCTCGCGAGGAATTAAATTGGAGACATTAGTAACAATATTATAAAATTTACAAAAACCATGAAGAAGCTGTTTATTGTATTGGCCATATTGGCCGCGGCAACACTATCAGCCAAGGAGCAGCCCGAGTGGTTAAAGAAGGCTAACATATACCACATCTACCCGCTTACATATGCCGACTCGAATGCAGACGGTATTGGCGACTTGGAGGGTGTTCGCTCGAAGTTGGACTACATCAAAAGTGTCGGCTTCAACTGCATTTGGCTCTCGCCCTGCTTTGTGAGTGCGTGGGAGGATGGCGGATACGATATCCTCGACTACTACAAGGTTGATCCCCGTTTCGGCACAAACGATGATTTAAAAAGACTCATCGATGATGCCCACTCGAAGGGTATTAGGATTTTACTCGACCTCGTAGCAGGTCACACTTCGGATAAGCACCCTTGGTTTCAGGAGTCGTTGAAGGC
>JAFZEY010000137.1 GCA_017560455.1 Alistipes sp.
CAGATGCATCTAAGGATGTAACTATCTATGTAGGTTCATCTGCGGAGGATATTCATTTCATCCAGAAGGCTGCTCATTAATCGATAGCAACACACTACAAGGTAGGAGGGACAAGAAATCCCTCCTACTTTTTTATTGCTGAGTAGCAATAATAAGCAGAACATTATTACATATACATATTAATTAAATATACAATTTTTTGGGATAATAACATTTTTTCACTATATTCGCATAGTGAAAATGCACGCAATCCCTTCCTCGATTTTTCGGGGGGGGGATTTTGACTTTAACACGCTGATATTTAATTGATTACAAGGTTTGCTTTAAGCAAAAATATAGATATCATACAACAAGTCAATTATAACAACCTAAAAACTTTATAATTATGAAAAAAATGGCAAAGATTTACGAAACCCCCGAGGTTTCGATTTTCGAGGTAGTTGCCGAGCGCGGCTACGAGAACAGTACATTATTCACAATCCCTGGAATGGGTACTGACGAGGATACTTGGGTTTAATCGCCTGATTCATACGACAAACCCTTCTTCGGTTTTTCGGAGGTAAGGTTTCAAACTCAACCTCCGTAGAGTTATAAAAGTTTACTTCGAGTAAAAAAGAGATTAACTCTAAAAAATAATCTTAATTCTATTAACCTAAAAACTTTCAAGCTATGAAAAATTTTGTAAAAATTTTTATGGCGGTAGCAGTAGCGATGTCCGCATTTTCATGCGTAACAGATACTACTGAGGATCTCGCAGTTAAGGTTGGAGGTAAGACCACCTTGACACTTTCGTTGGAGAACACTTGTACTCAGCTCGGCGAGGCTGTGGACGGCGTTTATCCTGTAACTTGGTCGGAGGGCGACCAGATTACCGTAAATGGTGTCACCTCTGATCCACTCGCAGCAGCTGATGCCGGCACTGCTAATGCCGTATTTACTTTCAACACCGAGAACCTTTCGGCTCCGTATTGCGTTGCTTATCCTGCAGCTGAGGCTAATCAGGTAATATTTGCTGCTGAGCAGGAGTATGTTGATGGAACATTTGCTAATGGTGCCGCAGCTTTGTATGGTTATGGCGAAGAAGAGAGCAATTTAACACTCAACCACCTCACAGGTGTTTTGAAGATTGGTGTTGTTTGTGGTGAGGATGTTGATCTCTTCGATGCTCCGATAATCCAGTCTGTTAAGATTTCGACTATCGACAGCGCTCCTATCGCAGGTGCTTTCGATATCGACTTCGCGACAGGCGATATTACTCCTACGGCAGAGTCGACAAGCGTAATCAACTACTCTATCGACGAGAAGTTGAGCCAGGATCCAACCTATATCCATGTGACAGTTCCAGCAGGCATATACAACGAGTTGTATGTAACTTTGGAGGACAGAGATGGTGGCGTTATGTACGCAACCGTTACGGCTAACGACAAGAAGCCATTGCTCGCAGGTAGGGTGCGCGAGTTCTCTGCCCCTATCGTTTATACTCCTATTAACTCGGGCAATGTATTTGTTGTTAAGGATTACGACTCGTTTGTTGCCTTCACAACAGCGGCAGCAGCAGGTACATCGAAAGCCCCTGTAACAAAGAATGCCGTGTTTGTTGGTGATGTTGAGATTCCTTCAACCGGTTGGACTTCTGTTTCAGCTGAGTACTACACAGGTACAATCTGCGGTAATGGTCACATTATCAGTGGTGCTAACAACCCTCTCTTCTCTAAGCTCGGAGCAACTGTAAAGGGTTTGCACTTGACCAATGTAAATATCGAAACTTCGGGCGGTACTCTTCAAAATGTTGGTGCGTTGGTTAATGACTATAAAGGAGAGTGCATTACCCACTGCTCTGCAAGTGGTACCATAACCCAAAAGGATTTTACAGGTAAAGCGGCTAAAAGATTTGGCGGTATAATAGGAAATCTCTCTAACGCATCGTCTGATGTTGAAATCAGCTATTGCGTAAATAGGTGTACTTTGAATTTTGGAGGTAAAGCTGGTGGTGACAATGACCACAGCACGGCATCGATAGGCGGTGTCCTTGGTAATATAAGCTCTGCGAGCGGTAGCAAGACTTTGACTTTTAAGGGTAATGTTAATGAGGGTGATATTAATGTAACCGGTCCTAATGGCTATTTTTCAACTCGAACAGCTGGTGTTGCAGGTTATATGGGTCGCTTCAAATATATCGACTTTGAGGATTGTGTAAATAAGGGTAATATCACATTCTCACTACAAGTTAACACTACTCTGAA
>JAFZEY010000020.1 GCA_017560455.1 Alistipes sp.
TACTGATCCACGAATGCCGTCATATACGCCCTTACGCAGTTCGCTCGAAAGTTTCTTAACCTCCTCTTGGGCGCGAGCAAGCTGTAAGGCATCTTCGAGGTTATTCACGCGCGCCAACTGCGCATTGATCTCTTCCGACAGCCCACCGATAACATTCTCTTGCGCCTCACGGAGATAGTCCAAATAATGTTGTGCATCCTTCAACTCTTCCGCGAGCACCCCCGACTGCGTTCGCGCAAAATCTTTCGTGCGGTCACGGCGGCGAGGTGTATAGGCAGGGAGACCCGCGCCGGCATTGGCGAGCATAGCTTTCGTTTGCGCAAAGTCAGCAGCAAATACAGCCTCCGGGCTCAACCCCGAATAGTCAAGCGAAGAAAGCTCCCGATAAAGAGCGGAAGAAAGTTCGCGGAGTGTTTTTTGATACTGTTCTTGGGTGACTGCTCCGCTTTTCAGCAAGCGACTCTGCTCGGCGATGTCCGCATCGTATTGCGCCAAACGATCCTCCAACTGCTCCTCGCGCTCACGGAGTGCTCCGTGACCGAAGGAGGCAAAGTCAGCCGACAAGCCTCGGTAGAAGTTGCTCCCGAGGACATCGCTATCACCACCCGATGTGGCATCGATGTAGGCTTTCTCGATAATGTCTTTCTTCTTGCGACGATATTCCCGTTCGGTGATAAGTTGGGCCTGGTATTCGGCATCCAACTCGGCCATCGAACGAGCATACCGGTTTCGGAGTTTATCAAGTTCCGATTCTTTCTCCTCGACAATCGTTCCACCGTTATCGTTGACCACAGTCGTTGTAACTGCCTTATCAAACTCTTTGGCGTACTTTGCTACCTCGGCCGTGGCGGCCTCAACACCGGCAGAGGCATTTACGATAGAATCCTCGAATGATTTCAGTTGAACAGACGCTTCGGATTCCGTCTTCGAAATAATTTCGCCCGTTTCCGGGTGGTAAGTATAGAGAAGTTTCCCACGCTCCGCCTCCCAATCCGGGTTGGCCTTTTTCCATTCATCGAACTCGGCAGTGCGTTGCGTCACCAAAGCCTGCGCTCGTTCAAGCCTCTGCTGTGCCTGAATGTAGCCGATATAACGCTGCACCTTCGCGTTGATTTCATCCTGCTTCTTCCCGATCAGGTCGTGTATCTTATACTGCGTTCCGAGCAGGTCGTTTAACTGTTTCAACGCAGCCTCGCGTTCCTCCGCGGTGTATTTATCCTTGTCGGTCGTAACCTTGTAGAGTGCAGAGACATTCTGCTCCTGCGCAGAAAGTTCAAGAGGTGCGTTCAACTCCTTGCGGGTCTCCTCTGCCAACTTCTTGATACGCTCCGACTCCTTATACAACTTCACGAGATAGGATACAGCACCCGCCAAAACAGTCAAAATGCCGGTCCAAATATTCGATAACGCAAACGCTTTCAGCGAGGCACCAAGCGACTTGATACCATTTTTGAAACCGACCACGAACTTTTGGTACGAGGTCGCATTCCGCAGATTGGCCTGCTCGATCACCTCGGCTGTTACCAAGGCATCCGTTTGTTGTTGCTTTTCGACGGCACGGCTGTGTCTCAACTTTGCCTCATCCAACGCTCTCTCTGCACTGGCAACACGCTCCTTGGCTTTTAGTTTCTGCGCCTCCGACGCCTCCGCCGACAGTGCTTTTTGCTTGTCGATAGCCTGCTGGTGCGCAAGAGTTTGTTTTGCAAGATTCTCCTCTGCCTTTGCCACCGATTCAGCGGCACGAGCCTTATCCTTGATCAACTTTTCGGCGTGCGCCGTAGCCTTCTCTGCCGACCCCTTGAAATAGTTAAACAGATTAGTGCTCATTCGGCCGAAGACAGCAGCAATGAACGCCCAGATGGTCGATGTTATGCCTTTGGCGGACTGCATCGCCCATTTCAAGATTGCATTGAGGCCATCCACCAACCCCTTATAAGCACCCTCAACATTCAGCTTCTTCGTGAGCTCCACGAAGGTGTTGCTCAAATCGGTCAGCGACTTATTGAGGTTATCGAGGTCGATATTAGGGATCATCTTCGTGAGCTCCTCGGCAAACTTCGGCAGAACATCCGACGACAACACCTTGCCCTGCTTCATGAGCGCATCCATCTGAGTCACCGACACGCCCAAGGCTTTTGCCATCGCCTGAATAGCCACAGGCATGCGTTCAGCAAGCTGCAAGCGCAACTCCTCGGCCATCACCTTGCCCTTTGACATCATCTGTTGAAGGGCCATAAATACGCCTCGCTGATCCTCCGAGGATAAGCCAAAGGCTACCGACGCACGCGCCACCGACTCGAAAATCTTGCGCTGCGAATCCAGCGACATATTGGAAATATCGGCCGCTGCCTTAAACTTTGCAAAGCCGGATGTTAGCGTGTTGATCTGTACACCGTACTTCTTTGACACGGATACCAACCACCCCTGGTGATTAGCAAACTCGCCGGCCGACTTGGATACATTTTTCAGGGCAATGTTGGCCGATGTGGTCTCCTTGGCCACTTCGCGCATTCGTTGCAGAAAGTTGCTTAACCCTACCGTTCCTATACCAAGGGTCGATGCAAATGCCATAAATTGCATTTGCAAGCCACGGAGCATTGTCGAGAGGTTATTTACACCACTCTTGAAGGATTTCGTCAAAAGTTTGACGGCAATTTTTAATGAAAGGTCTGCCATAAATTACTTCTTGGTTTTCCAGTTAAGCTTATTGGGGTCAAGGAGTTCACCGCGCATAAACTTCTCGAATGTATCCTTGTTTTTCTCGATATTGCGACGGTTTTGTTCCGCCAACTCCTCGGCCTCCCAAGGGAAGGGATGGAATGTTTGCGGGGAGCGCATTTTACCGCGCACCGCTTCTTTTGACAGATGCGGAATCATCGACAGATAGGTCCAGAGTCTGCGCGATTCCTCTTCGTGCTTAATCTTTTCGCCGAGCTCCTTGATGTAGAAACCGATGTCCTCCACGGGCAGCTCGTTCAGCACGAAAGAGGCATCCATCCCGCCGGTGATAATTAAGCGAGCCGCAACCTCGCTCATCTTCGGAGTGTCATCTTCGGAGCTACCGCTTTTTTGCGAATGAAGGTCGCGTTGGAACTGCGCCGCATACGATTGATAAGACGACAACTCCTTGATGTATTTCTTGAATACTCTCGGTGCAGCTGTTACAGTCTTTTTGTAAATATCGTAGGTCGCGTAGTTCAGTTCGCTCTCCGGGGTGCAGCAATAGAGCAATCGAATCAAATCCTCATCCGAAGAGAAATCCA